>JAHEJE010000105.1:0-3128 GCA_024639035.1 Alphaproteobacteria bacterium | reverse complement strand
CGGTGGCGGCCGATGAACACCTGGCGCTCGGGCTCGCCCTTCAGCGACCAGTAGTGGCGCACCAGGCGCACCACGGTGTCGTTGGCCTCGGATCCGGAGTTGACGAAGAACACATGGTTGAAGCGTTCGGGCAGCAGACTGGAGATCTTGTCGGCCAGCTCGGTCGCCGGCACCGTCGTGGTCTCGAAAAAGGTGTTGTAAAACGGCAGGTCGAGCATCTGGCGATAGGCGGCCTCGGCCAGTTCCTTGCGGCCATATCCGATGTTGACGCACCACAGACCGGCCATGGCGTCGAGCATCTTGTTGCCATTGCCGTCCCAGATCCAGGCCCCCTCGGCGTGGGTCATCACGCGCACTCCGCCGGCGGCATGGAGCGACTTGTGGTCGGTGAACGGGTGGAAGTGGTGCTTTGTATCCTTGGCGACCAGTTCTTCGATGTTGAGGTTCTTTTGGTGCAAATTCATTTGTCACATTCTCCGCAAAGTCGTTGGCAAGGCTTCCCTGTCGGGAGGCGGCAACACTGGGCGCGGTGCCCTTCAGGACACGGCACTGGAACGTGAATTAGGGATTGTACCCTATGCGGGCACAGTGCAGGAGCACTTCGTCGGCGGCTGTGCGCTGCCAGGTCGGCAGGCGAGCACCGGATTTTGATATGCGATAGAACATCGCCACTCCATCGGCCAAAAACCGAGGGAATACTGGCATGATGGATTTGTTTGCGCAAGCGTCTTGAGAATTCCGGGGTTTGTGTCACTGTTGCGGTCATGGATCTAGAAGCGCAATACAACAACCGGGCGCGGGTGCCGGAACATGCCGACATCATCGCCGACTGGCAGCGCCGGGCACAGAAGTACCGCGCCAGCGCCGGCGGCGAATGCGACCTGGCCTACGGGCCCGACGAGCGCCAGCGCTGCGATGTCTTCCGCACCCGCGACGACAGCGGCGAGGCGATGGCGGTGTTTATCCACGGCGGCTACTGGCAGGCCCTCGACAAGTCGTACTTTTCCCATATGGCGCAAGGGCTCGAGGTCCACGGCATCAGCATGGCGGTGCCGTCCTATCGGCTTTGTCCCGCGGTGCGGGTCAGCGACATCGTCGATGACATGCGCCAGCTGTGCGCCTGGTTGTGGCGGCGGCACAAGCGGCACCTGGCCGTCTGCGGCCACTCGGCCGGCGGCCATCTCGCGGCGGCAATGGTGGCCACCGACTGGAGCCGCTACGAGGCGCCGGACGATCTGGTGGTGGCGGGGCTGGGCATTTCCGGGATCTACGACCTTAGGCCACTGATCCCCACGACCATCAACGCAGCGCTGAAGCTCGACGAGGCAGCGGCCAGTGCGGCCAGCCCGCTGAACTGGCATGCGCCGGCGGGACGGCGTTTCGAGGCCTGGTTCGGCGGTGACGAGAGCGCAGAGTTTCGCCGGCAGTCGGACACGCTCGCGGCCTGCTGGAGCGGTGCCGGCGTTGCCGCCAAATCGGTTGTACTCGACGGCCACAATCATTTCACGGTCATCGCCGCGCTCGCCGACCCGGCCAGCGCCATGACCAACGCCCTGACAGACATGTGCAGATAACTGCATTGGAGAGCCATTGAACATCGAGACACCTTCGGGCAAGGGGGCAAAGGACGAGAACTTTCCGGTCGGATCGTTCCTGATCGCCAAGGAGCTGCGGCCGCATGTGGCGGTCTATTATGCCTTTGCGCGGGCGATCGACGATATTGCCGACAGCGGATCGCTGAGCCCGGAAGACAAGCTGTCGCGGCTCGACGGCATGGACCATGCCCTGTCCGGACTGCCCGGCTACAGCGGTCCGGAATACGCCAAGGCCACGGAGATGCGTGCCTCACTATTGGAGACCGGGGTGCATTTCGAGCATGCCCGCGACCTGATCGTGGCGTTCAGGCAGGATGCGGTGAAGAACCGCTACCAGACCTGGGACGAACTGATCGACTATTGCAACCATTCGGCGGCACCGGTCGGGCGCTATCTGCTCGACCTGCATGGCGAGCATGAAAAGACCTACGCCTACTCCGATGCCCTGTGCAACGCCCTGCAGGTGCTCAACCACCTGCAGGACTGCGCCGACGATTTCCGTACCCTCGACCGGGTCTACCTGCCGATGAACTGGCTGGAGGCGGCAGGCGAGGATGTCAGCTGCCTGAAGGCCGGCACATCATCGCCGGGGCTGCGCACGGTGATGGACCAGTGCCTCACCGAGGTGCGCAAACTGCTGGCCGAGGCGGGAAAACTGCCGCGCAACATCTACAGCCGCCGGCTGTGCCTGGAGGCGTCGATCATCTACCGGGTGGCGCACAATCTCGTCGATGAGCTGGCCCGGCGCGATCCGCTGGCCGAACGGGTCAAGCTGAGCAAACTGCGCTACGGGCTGTGCGCCATCTCGGGCACGCTGACCGGGCTGCTGTCCTGAAATGATGCTGGCCGTCGCGCTTGCGTCGCTGACCATCTGGCTCGGCCTGGCATTTGCCTGGCACGGCTTCTGGAAGGCCGACCAGCGTTTGCCGGAGGCGGTGCCGGCCGCCGCCGCCTGGCCGAGCGTTTGCGCCCTGGTGCCGGCGCGCAACGAGGCTGAAACCATCGCGCGCTGCGTCGCCGGCCTTGCCGCCCAGGACTATCCGGGCGAGCTGCGGATCGTCGTCATCGACGATTCAAGCAGCGACGACACCGCCGGGCTGGCCCGCCAGGCTGCCGGTGGGGCGCCGGGTTTCGCGGTTGTCGCGGCCCCTGCCCTGGCGTCCGGCTGGGCCGGCAAGCTGTGGGCGCTGCATGCCGGCTACGCCCATGCCCGCCGCCAGCCGCCTGATTATTTTTGGCTGAGCGATGCCGACATCGTCCATGACGGCGATGTCCTGCGCCGGCTGGCAGGTAAGGCCGCGGCGGAGGACCTGGCGCTGGTGTCGACGATGGTCAGGCTGCGCTGCAGCAATCTGTGGGAGCGTCTGCTGGTGCCGGCGTTCATCTTCTTGTTCCAGCTGATCTACCCGTTCCGCGCCGTGAACGATCCGGCCAGCCGGATTGCCGGGGCCGCCGGCGGCTGTGTGCTGATCAGGGCCGATGCGCTCGATGCCATCGGCGGCTTTGCCGGCGTGAAGGATGCCATCATTGACG
>JAHEJE010000381.1 GCA_024639035.1 Alphaproteobacteria bacterium | reverse complement strand
TAATAGGCCTGTCTGCTCAGTTGGGCATTGGTTGGCAGCGCCGCAATTCGTTCACTCCGGATTTTCGCCCCAGTGCCAGAAGCCGTCGCCGTGTTTGGCGAAGTGGTGGGCGAGGACCATCTTGTGGACTTCGGAGGCGCCGTCGACCAGGCGGGCGCAGCGGGCGTAGCGGTAAATCCATTCGAGCAGGGTGTCGTTGGAATAGCCTTTTGCGCCGCACAGCTGGATGCCGGTGTCTGCGGCCTTGTGGAGGACGTCGGCGACGTGGATCTTGGCCATCGAGACCTCCTTGCGGGCCCGCGAGCCCTGGTCGAGCATCCAGGCGGCATGCATGGTCAAGAGGCGGCCGGTGTGGATGTCGCGGGCCAGTTCGCCGAGCATCATGCGAACCGATTCCCGTTCGGCCAGTTTTGTGCCGAAGGCCTCGCGCTCGTTGACGTAGGCGCTGGCGATCTCCATGCACTTCTTGGCCATGCCGAGCCAGCGCATGCAGTGGGTCAGCCGTGCCGGACCGAGGCGGATCTGGGTGATGCGCAGTCCGTCCCCCTCTTCGAGCAGGCGGTGTTCCATGGGAATTTCCAGGCCGTCGAATTCCAGTTCACACACGCCGCCGTGTTCGTCCGGTCCCATGTTGTCAATGCGCCGCACGATGCGCCAGCCGGGGTCATCCTTGTGATAAAGAAACGCCGACAAGCCGTGGCGCGGATCGTCGCTGGTGCGGGCCATGACGATGAAGTGGCTGGCGACCGCGGCACCGGAGATAAACCACTTGCGGCCCGAGATGACATAACGATCGTTCTTGCGCTCAGCTTTGGTCAGCATCATACCGGCGGGATCGGAACCGGAGCCGGGGTGCGGCTCGGTCATGACAAAGGACGAGCGCACCTTGCCGTCGATGATCGGCTGCAGCCACTTGTCCTTGAGGTCATCTGTGGCCAGCACCTTGTTGAGAACCGACATGTTGCCGTCGTCGGGTGCCTGGCAATTGAGGATAACCGGGCCGAAAATCGAACGGGCGGCCTCTTCGTAGATCACCGCCCAGCCGGTGACCGGCAACTCAAGCCCGCCACGCGACTTCGGCATCTGCGGTGCCCACAGGCCGGCGGCCCGCGCCTTTGAGCGCATCTCATCCAGCAGCGATAGTTTGATGTTCTCAAACTCATTGAAGCTCGCCGGGTCGCTCTCCAGCGGCAACACCTCCGCGGCAATGAATTCGCGCACCTTGCGGCGCAATGACTCTAGTTCGGGGGAAATCGAGAAATCCATCAGAAAAGGCCTCTGCGCAGATGGGACCGGAGCCGGCAGAATGTTTTATCTGCCACCGGTCAGCATATGACCACCGTCGACGACGATTGTCGACCCGGTCATGAAACCGGACGCTTTGGCTGATGCCAACAGCAGCAAAGTACCATCCAGATCGGAGGGATCGCCAATCCGGCCCTGCGGAATGTTGGCGATCGTCCCGTCGCCGGCGCCGCTGTCGAAATAGACCCGATTGATCTCGGTCAGGATGTAGCCGGGTGCGATGGCGTTGACGCGGATGTTGTCTTTCGCAAGCTCCAGCGCCAGGGCATTGGTTGCCTGCACCACGCCTGCCTTGGCGACGCAATAGGCGCCAATGCCGAAGCCGACTGTAAAGCTGGCGATGGACGCGGTATTGATTATCGTGCCTGGCTTGCCGGCGGCCTTCATGCGTCGCCCGGCCTCCTGAGCGATGAACCACACCGCGTCAAGATTGACCGCCATGACCTTGCGCCAATCTTGCCTGCTCATGTTCAGGGCACTCTTGGTAATCGCGATACCGGCGTTGTTGAGAACGATGGTCACGGTACCAAAGGCGGCTTCGGCGGCATCGAATGCGCCGGGAATGGCAGCGTCATCGGCGACATCGAGCTCGACGCAATGTGCCTGGCCGCCGGCGGCTTCAATCGAAGCTTTCAAGGCCTGCAGCCTGTCGATGCTGCGCGCCGCCAATACGACCTTGGCGCCGTGCGCCGCCAGCACCTCGGCAAAGCGCCAGCCGAGGCCGGAAGAGGCACCGGTCACCAGGGCGACCTGGCCGGTCAAGTCGAACAAATCAGCTGCTTTTGTCACCTTGCCCATCGCGTCGATCAGAAGTTGAGCGAGATGTCGCGATGGCCGGAATTGCACCCAGCGATGTAGAGCGAGACATCTTCAGGCAGCCGGTTCAGCAAGCGCAGGCCAATTGTGCCGCGGATTGTCTCGTCATAAGTGCCGATACCGGACTTTAGCTCACTGGCTGCCCTGGTGCGCCATTCGGCATCGGTATCATAAAGTGCCAGCGCCTTGTCCAGGGCCTCGGCTGCCTTGTCGGGGTCCGGCTTCTTGCCCCGCATCGCCTTGCGGGCCTTGGATAGCTGCGAGCGGATGGGGCTGGTGCCCTCCACCTCACGCACCTGGCGCGACACCTCAGCCACCGCATCGGCAAACACCTTCGGTTCCATGCTGCCCATCTGCTGGCGCAGACCGGCAATCGGCGCGC
>JAHEJE010000104.1 GCA_024639035.1 Alphaproteobacteria bacterium | reverse complement strand
GAATTGGCCGAGACGATGCCGGCCCACAGAGCACACACGGTGCCTGAACACAGCAAGACCGGACCCGGACGCGGATAGTGCGGATTTTTCATTGCAGCGCCTCCCTTGCAATGATCCTCGCACAAAGATTTTGCAGTCCGGTTTCCCGAGGCAGGACGATTTTAACGAATTTGGCAACAATCGGGCACGACCTGCCGCTGATCAACCGCGCCCGTGCGCCGCGTCATAGTCGATGTCGGGCCCGCGCGGCACGATGCCTGTCGGGTTGATATCGAGGTGGCTGGCGTAATAATGCCGCTTGATGTGGTCGAAATTCACCGTCGGCCCAATTTTGTCCATCTGATAGATCTGCCGCGTATAGGCCCACAGGTTCGGATAGTCACGCACCTGCCGCGCATTGCACTTGAAGTGCCCGTGATAGACCGCATCGAACCTGATCAGGGTGGTGAACAGGCGGATATCGGCCTCGCTGAACCGGTTGCCGGCCACGAAACGCTGTTTCGCCAACCGCTCTTCCAGCCAATCCAAGGTCGCAAACAACGCCGCGAAGGCGTCGTCGTAGGCATCCTGCGACTTGGCGAAGCCGCACCGATACACGCCATTGTTGAGCGTCGAATAAACCCGTTCGTTCACCAGATCGATTTCCGCGCCCAGGTCGGCGGGGTAATAGTCCCCTTCCACCGCGCCGTGCTCATCGAAAGCCGACCCAAGCATACGGATGATCTCCGCGGATTCATTGTTGACGATCGTCGCCCGCTCCCGGTCCCATAGAACCGGGATGGTCACCCGCCCGGTAAAGCCCGGATCGGCGGCGGTGTAGACCTGGTGCATGAACTCTGCCGCCATCACCGGGTCGCCAACAACCCCGTCGCCAGGCGCAAAGGTCCAGCCGTCATCGCGCATTAGCCAGTGAACCACCGACAACCCGATGACGTCCTCCAGCCCCTTCAGGGCCCGCATGATCAACGTGCGATGGGCCCACGGGCAGGCCAGAGACACGTAGAGATGATAACGCCCGGCCTCGGCCGCAAAGCCACCTTCGCCCGACGGACCCGGGCGGCCGTCCGACGTGATCCAGTTGCGAAACGAACTGTCGGCCCGGACATATTTGCCGTCTTTCGCTGTCGGCTGCCGCTTGCCCGTGTTCCACGCGCCGTCAATCAACATGCCCATCGTGGCTTATCTCAACAAATCGCACCACGCGGACACTTCGTCCTTGCAGGTCAGGATAACCGCCGTTGCGTTGAACTTCCGGCCCGAGCACGAGTCATAGTATTTCTTGTTGAGGTCGTTGAATTCATCGGCATGCATGTTGTGCATGGCCGTCGCAGCAATCTGCTTGTCGACCAGCGCGTTGTGCTCGCTCGCCTTTTCCCTGTAATAGTCGCGCGCCTTCACCGCCGCGTCGTAGGCTGCGGTGCTCTGGCTCGACTTTTCCTTCTTTTCGTCGAAGTCCTTTTCCGCGGCATCGAGAACGCCACCGGTTTCGGTCATCTCGGCCGCCAGCTCGTTGAGTTCATCGCGCACCTCGGCCATCTTTTCCTTGATGCTTACCATCTTGTCATAGGCATTGCGGCACTGGGTCGCCAGCGCCACCTCGGCCGGCGTCGGGTCGATTGTCGATGTGTCGAGTTCCGGTGACTGGATTGCCTGCCCGAGCGCCAGGGGAGCGGCCACCGCCAACCCTGCCAAAACAGTAACGAACCTGATCATGCCATTTCTACCTGTAACAGATGCCAACCAATGCCCTCTCGCCAAGCAAATACCATACCACAGCCGGCCCGACCGGCCAGTCACAACGCGGTCAGCCGGCACCGGCGTTGTTATAGCGGGATATTATCGTGCTTCTTCCACGGATTCTCAGTTTTCTTATGGCGCAGCATGTTGAGCGCCCGCGTCACCCGTTTGCGCGTGGTGCGCGGCAGGATGACGTCGTCGATATAGCCCCGTTCCGCCGCCACGAACGGATTGGCGAACCGGTTTTCGTAGTCCTCGATCCGTCTCTTGATCTTATCGGCATCGCCAAGCTCGGCCCGGTAGAGGATTTCCGCTGCCCCTTTCGGCCCCATGACGGCGATTTCCGCCGACGGCCAGGCATAGTTGACATCGCCACGGATATGCTTCGACGACATCACGTCATAGGCGCCGCCATAGGCCTTGCGGGTAATCACCGTGACCTTCGGCACCGTCGCCTCGGCATAGGCGAACAGCAGTTTTGCGCCATGCTTGATCAGCCCGCCATACTCCTGCGCCGTTCCGGGCAGGAAGCCGGGCACGTCGACAAACGTCACCAGCGGTATGTTGAAACAATCGCAGAACCGGACAAACCGGGCCGCCTTGCGCGAGGCATCGCTGTCGAGGACGCCCGCCAGCACCGTCGGCTGATTGGCGATGATCCCCACCGTGCGGCCGTCCAGCCGGGCAAATCCGGTGACGATATTGCCGGCAAAGCGGTCCTGAATTTCAAAGAAATCGCCCTCATCGGCGACCTTGGTAATCAGTTCCTTCATGTCGTACGGCTGGTTGGGATTGGCCGGCACCAGCGTATCGAGCGAGTCCTCAACCCGCTCGGCGTCATCGAAGCTCGGCATCTCCGGAACCGGTGCCAGGTTCGACGACGGCAGGAAATCAATCAGCCGCCGCATCTGCAACAGCGCCTCGACATCGTTTTCGAACGCCTTGTCGGCGATTGACGACTTGACTGTGTGGACCGATGCCCCGCCCAGCTGTTCCGCCGTCACCGTTTCGTTGGTCACCGTCTTGACCACATCGGGTCCGGTGACGAACATGTAGCTGGTGTCCTTGACCATGAAGATGAAGTCGGTCATCGCCGGCGAATAGACGTCGCCACCCGCGCACGGTCCCATGATCACCGAAATCTGCGGAATGACGCCACTGGCAAGGACATTGCGCAAGAACACCTCGCCATAACCGCCAAGGGCAGCCACGCCTTCCTGGATCCGTGCCCCACCGGCATCGAACAGCCCGATGCACGGCGAGCGGTTCTGCACTGCCATGTCCTGGATCTTGGTGATCTTGCTGGCATGGGTCTCCGAAAGCGATCCGCCGAACACCGTGAAGTCCTTGGCAAATACGTAGACCGTGCGGCCGTTGACCGTGCCCCACCCGGTCACCACACCGTCGCCCGGGTACTTGGTTTCCGCCATGCCGAAATCGGTGCAGCGGTGTTCCACGAACATATCGAATTCTTCGAACGAGCCCTCGTCGAGCAGCAGGTCGATGCGTTCGCGCGCCGTCAGCTTGCCGCGCTTGTGCTGCGCCTCAATGCGCCTCTCGCCGCCGCCAAGGCGCGCAACGTCCCTGCGGTCTTCGAGTTCCTTGATGATTTCGTACATGACCTACCCCTGTTGCTCGCAGCGCTTCTTTCATATCTAGCACCGCGCCAAGCCCGTGCAAACGCGCCTTTTGCCCTATTCGCCGGCCGCCAGGGCCATGAAGGCCAACGTCGCATCATACTCGCGCCGATAGTGCGCCCGGCGCCGGCTGGCCTCCTCATCCATGCCCCAATGCTCGATCTGCCAATCCTCGTCGATGTGGGCCGCCGCCCAGCCCGCATCGGCCGATATCACCCCTTCGCGCAGCGTCACCGCCAGCACGCACGACCCGGTCAGCGTGGTCAGGTTGTGAACGGCCGTCAGCGCAAGATCATCGCAAGCCGTGAGATAGTCCCTGACCGCTACCATTGTCGGCTCCGGCTGCGGCTCGTGCACAAGCCCGGTGACGGCGACGAAGCGCGCGCCGAGCGTCTTTGCCATCCAGCCCAGCAACGGATCCCAGGTCTCGCTCTGCCGTGTCACCAGCCCTTCGGGACTGTCGGCCCGGTAGCAAACCAGATCGCTGGCGGCGAACTCGCAGATTTCCGCCACGATATCTGCCGTTCGGCCGGCAACCCGGTCGATTGCCGTGTTCGCCAGCCTGGTGCACGGCATGGAGTGCGGGTCGATATGCTCGCCTTGCACCATCCATTCCGCCGCTATGGCATCGGCCAGTGCCCGGCCCGGCACCGCCAGCGGTGCCTTCAGCGGCGTCTTGACCGGGCGCCCGTCGAGCAGGATTTGCAGACCGTTTGGGCGTTCCGCAACGCTCGCGGCGGCATAAAACCGCCGTGGTAATGCCGGTTTTTCCTGCCCCGTCAGCAGTCGCTTCGCCTTGTCGTCGGCGCTTTCGCTCACCATCCCGCCTCCCATAGCCTGTCAAGCTCTGCCGGCAGGTCTTCGAACTGCCCGACCACCGCGTGCGAACCATGGCCGATCAGGTGATCCACCGGATGATAGCCCCAGGCGACCCCGATGGCCCCGGCCCCGGCTGCCCGCGCCATGGCCATGTCAAAACTGGTGTCGCCGACGACGATGGTGTCGGGCGCCGCAACGCCGGCATCGGCCATCGCCTGGCGCACCATCGCCGGATGCGGTTTCGAGGGCGCATCGTCTGCCGTCTGTATACTGACGAATTGTCCGGTCCATCCCTGACGTTTGAGCAATGCCCGAACCCCGCGCTGCGACTTGCCGGTCGCAATAGCCATCAACACATCATCGCGCCCGGCCAGCGCCTCGAGCACGCCGTGGCAGCCGTCGAACACCGGCTCATGGTGATCGGGATCGATCCGCAGATGGTGAAAGGCGCCCTTGTAGCCCTCGCTCAGCCGATGGTGCGTAGTCGCGTCCTGCTCGGGCGCCAGCACCGCCATGGCCTCCGGCAGCGATAGCCCAACCACCGAAAGTGTCGCCTGGCGTCCCGGCCATTTGAGTTCATTGCGTTCGAATGCGAACTGCATCGAAGTGGCAATAAGGTTCTGGCTGTCGACCAGGGTCCCGTCGCAATCGAACACCACCAGTTTCATCACCCGTCCCCGTCGTAACGCGAGGGATCGAACCCCAGGGCGGCGAAGCTCTCCGTCATCATGTCGCTCAGCGGCGCGCTCACGTCGACGATGCCGCCGTCGGGCCGCGGAAAACTGATCCGCCGGGCATGGAGGTGCAGCCGCCGGGCCAATGCGGCGGGCACTTCGGTGTCACCGCCGTATTTCACATCGCCGACAATCGGGTGCCCGATCATCGCCATATGGGCCCGCAGCTGATGCTGGCGCCCGGTCACCGGCTTCAGCGACACCCAAGAGAACGCCTTTCCGGCGGTGTCGATCACCGAGTAATGGGTCGTCGCCCGCTGCGCTCCGGCCTCGTTCCTGCCCGCCGCCCTGACCCGTTCCTGGCCGCCGGCACCCGACTTGATCAGCGCAAGCTCGACCTTGCCCTGCCGCGGTTCGGGAACCCCGGCCACGACCGCCCAGTAGATCTTGCGCACCGAACGGGTGGCGAACAACTTGCCCAGTTCGGCCGCCGCCTGACGCTTGCGGGCGACCACCAGGATGCCCGAGGTGTCCCTGTCGAGGCGGTGCACCAGGCGCGGTCGCACGCCCAGTTCCAGCCCCCAGCTTGCCAGCAGGCCATCGATATGCCGCGACGTCTTGCTGCCGCCCTGCACGGCAATGCCACCCGGCTTGTTGAGCACGAAGACATCATCGTCCTGATAGACGATCAGACCTTCAAGGAATGCCCGGTCCTTGTCGTTCAGCGGCCGGGTGGTGGCCACCGGCGCAGCCTTGGCGCCATCCGATAGCGGCGGCACCCTGATCTCCTGGCCCTCGCGCAACCGCAGGTTGGTTTTGGCGCGCCCGCCGTCGACCCGCACCTCGCCCTTGCGCAACAGCTTGTTGAGCAGCGCGTGCGGAACCTGCGGATAGTTGAGCTTGAACCACCGGTCGAGCCGCACCCCGGCCTCGTCACGCTTTACCCGGCGGCGCTCGACGCCGCTCACGACAGCAACGCCCGCATCAGCGCCATGCCGGCGAAGATGGCGATCAGCGACACGCCTACCGAGCCAAGCGCATAAAGTGCCGCCAGCCCGAAGGCCTTGCGCTCGTAAAGCGTGGCGAAATCAAGCGAAAACGCCGAAAAAGTAGTAAATCCGCCAAGAATACCCGTGGTCAGAAAGGCCCGCATCTCCTGGCTCGTCGACCACTTCAGCGCCATGAAGGTGATCAGCGCGCCCATTGCCAACGAGCCAAGGATGTTGACCGTAAGCGTGCCCCACGGAAACCCGCTGCCCAGCAGGCGGCCCGTCCACACGTTCACAAGATATCGTCCGGCTGCACCCAGCGCCCCGCCCGCTGCAACCCACATCATCATCGGCATGGCGCCGGTATAGCCGCGCCCGCCGCTGCGCGCAATTGCCGATCGCTTCGGCCGATGATACCATCGCCGACCATCATGCTACACAAGCCCGTCCAGCCGACATTTCTAGTGTCGAGACGCAAGGAACCATTGCCATGACCTCGAAAGTTGCAGTCATCACCGGCGCCACCCGCGGCATCGGCCAGGCCACCGCCCGCAAGCTCGCCAACCTGGGCTATGACGTCATCCTCACCGGCACCACCAAACCGGGCGTCGAGGCCGCCATCGCCGAGGCCGCCGCCGAGGGGGCATCGGCAAGAGGCCATGTCCTCGACCAGGGCAAGGACCGCTCGGTCACCGCCTTTGCCAAATGGCTGGCAAAGCAGACAGATCACATCGATGTCCTGATCAACTGCGCCGGCATCTACCCGGAGAAAACCGACGCAGCCGGCGGATCGGTCCTCGCCGGCAACGCCCAGGCCATGCTCGACACCTTCAATGTCAACACATTCGGCCCCTGGCGGGTGATCCGCGCCCTCGGCCCGATGATCGCCGACAACGGCCGCATCATCAACGTCTCATCCAGCATGGCCAGCCTCGAACGCATGTCCGGCGGTTCATTCGGCTACCGCGCCTCCAAGACCGCGCTCAATGCCCTCACACGGCTGGCCGCGATGGAGCTGGCCGATCGCGGTATCATGGTCAACGCGATCGATCCCGGCTGGGTAAAGACCGACATGGGCGGGCCATCGGCAAATCTGGACCCGGACACCAGTGCCGAAGGCCTGATCTGGGCCGCGACCCTGCCGCCCGGAGGCCCGAGCGGCGGCTATTTCTTCAACGGCGAGCCGCAGTCCTGGTGAGGCCAGCCCCCGTAGCGACCGGTAAAATTTGACCTGTGACCTTAGCCGGCCCTTTACGGCGATGACCTATGGTGTTCCGGAAAAACCAGCCGGGAGGCCCGATTGAAGCGCATCAGCACACTTGCCTTTGCCGCCGCTGCCCATGTTCTGGCCGTGCTGCCGGCAACGGCGGCCAGCTACGACACCTTCCGGCTCGACGAAATGCCCGATTTCACCCAGACCGACCCGGCTCTCGGCCTGCCCAATGGCGGCCGCATGTACTGCGCCCCGGTCGCTGCCGCCAATGCCCTGGTTTGGCTGGCCGAACGGCGCGGCTTTGCCCGGCTGCTGCCGGTGCGCGGCCTGTCGACGACCGAAAAGGTCTCCACCGTCGCCAAGACCCTGGGACATGGCGATTTCATGTCGACAGCCCCAAAGGGCGGCACGACGCCGGAGAAATTCCTTGTCGGCCTGGAAAACTATGCCGAAAGCGCCGGCTATCGCGCCAACCTCGATTACCGTGGCCGCTGGAAGATGCCGTCCCGGTTCGGCGGCGGCCAGGACATTCCCGATCTCGACTGGATCACCGGTGAGTTCGACGACGGCCATGCCATCTGGTTGGCAATCGGCTTTTACGAACCCGGCAAGTTGCCCGGCGAATACCGGCGCATCGGCGGTCACATGGTCACCGTCGCCGGCTACGGCGTCGGCCCGGACGGAGCGCCGGACCGCGACACCGTCATCCTGCATGACAGCGACGATGGCGGCGGCACGCAGATCCAGCGCGTTTACCTGACAACCGAAGAAATCCGCCAGGGTGACTTCGTCGACCGCAACGGTCGCAAACTGGCGCGGGCCGACGGCCACCTGATGGCCACCGGCGGTTATCGCCTGCGTCGCGGCATCGTCGCCATTATCGACTCGGCAATCTCCCTCGGTCTGTAGATCAGCTGATCCGAAAGTGCGTGTACTGACGAATACCGCAATCATCTGTTAACCTCCATATGGTCTTCTCTGTCCTGTCGGGATGGGGACCGGCGCCGGAACGGGCGATATGGAGAGAAAGTTGATGGGACAGCCCCTGAAGATCCTCGTGGTGGATGATGACACCGACGCAGCGGATTCGCTCGCCGAATTGTTCGAGATGGAAGGTCACGACGCCACTGCCGTCTACAGCGGCGACAACGCAATCGAGGCCGCCGAGACGCAAGGCTTCGACCTTGCCTTCATGGACATCATGATGCCGGGCCGCAACGGTGTCGAAAGTTTTCTGGAAATCCGCAAGTTCAAGCCGGAAGCCAAGGTCTACATGATGACCGGTTTTTCGGTGAACGACCTGATCGATCAGGCGGTGCAGAACGGTGCCATGGGCGTGTTCTCCAAACCCGTCGACCTCGACAAGGTGTTCGACGTTCTCGCCGCCAACACCCCCTGACCTACACCGTAAGCGCCGACTGTACCCAGGCCCGCTGGTACTTGCCGTAGCCATTGAAACCGGTGGCCGTCGCGGCCCCGTAAGCGCCAATGGTGCCGAACTCGACGTAGTCGTCCTCGGCGATGTCGCACGGCAGGCGCAGCTTGACCGGCAGCGTATCGAGCGGATCGCAGGTCGGCCCGAACACGATCCAGTCCGTGGTCGCCGCCGCGAACGATCCGGTGCGGCGAATGGCCCGGTGCGGCGGCATCAGCTCGCGCACCTGCGACACCTCCATCAGCGCACCGTAGATGCCGTCGTTGAGAAACAGCTCGCGGCGCTCGCGGCGCACCAACTTCACCCGCGTCAGCACCGACTGGCACGGCGCCACAATGGCCCGCCCCGGCTCGCATTCCAGTTCCGGCATAGCCAGACCGGCAAAGGTCGCGCGCGCCGTGGTCTCGATAACCGTAAACAACGTCGCCAGCTCGGGAACCGGCACCGCACCGTAGCGCGCCGGAAAGCCACCGCCGACATTCAGCCGGGTTACCGGCACACCGGCAGTCCGGGCAATGTCCGCGGCCGCCGTAATGTGCCGGCGCCAGGCATTGGCATCGACACATTGCGAGCCGGGATGGAACGTCAGCACGCAATCGAAACCGCGCTCGGCGGCATGCTGGAGCAACTTGACCGCCTCGTTCGGGTTGACCCCGAACTTGGTCGAGAAGTCGTGCGCCGAATGTCCGATCGCCCGCAACCGGAAACGTATTGCAATCTCCACGCCCCGAGTTGCCCCGGTCA
>JAHEJE010000103.1 GCA_024639035.1 Alphaproteobacteria bacterium | reverse complement strand
TCGAACGTGCCCACCTTGGCGTAGAACGGCATGACGACCACCAGGACCAGCGAGTGAACGCCGTGGCGTGCCACCATGTCGAGCGCAGTCGCCTCGCCGACGATTTGGCCATAGTGCAGACCGACGACGATATGCGGGACGATTTCCATCGACGTGGCACACAACGCCGCCAGCGTCGCCTCGAAATCCTCCAACGGCCGGTCAAGGTGATAAACCTGTTCGATTGTCTCGCGGGCGCCGATCACATCCATCATCGCCGTGTCGACACCGGCCGCCTCCATCGACCTGGCGCGCCTTTCATCGGTCAACGCGGTATGGATGGCAATCTTGAGATAGGGGAAGTCGCGCTTCAGTCCCTCGATCACCGGGTAGAACCGCTCGTACTTGATCTCGTTGTGGCGGTTCGATCCGCCGGACAACAGGAAGCCCTGCAGATCCTGTAGCACGATGAGGTCGCGGACCTTCTGGTCGAGCATCGCCGGGTTGGTGGCCGGGATCATCGGCTCGAGAATTTTGGCCTGGCAATGATCGCAGTTCAGGGCACAGGCGCCGGCGGTGATCGAAAATGCCGGAAAGCTGTTCTTGCCGCAGCCCTTCAGTTCGGAGCTGGAATACTCCTTGAATGTCGGTGTCGAAAAGCGGATCGGGCGGGACGTGGAAGCGGTGGCCTGGCGTTCAAGCTCGGCGACCAGATCGGCATCGAGCGGCGCATCCTCCAGCTCTTCGATGTCCGCCAAGCGATCCAGCCAGTTCATATCAAGCCCGTTTATTCGAATTTGCTAATATATCAATGACAGGATGCCCCACCACTTTCAATGCCTTTCTCACCACCCCGGCGACCTCGGGGCGAACCGGGCCGTCGTTGGGTGCATCCGCAAGCGTCGTGGTCCAATTGGCTTCAACATCCTCTTCATCGATCAGATCGCTTTCCAGACTGGCCAGGATATCCGTCGCGCTGGCGGGCAGGCGATCGGGAATTTCGAACCCGGCCAGTCTGCCCCACAGGCCGGTCCAGCAGCGCGCGACCGTCCACGGATTGTAACCGCCACCGCCGACAACCACGGCAGGGGCGGCCAGCGCAACAGCGCTCTCGACCGCATCCCAAAGCGCCACATTGCTCAAGGCCATGGTGGACAGGGGGTCGCCGGCGAGCCCGTCGGCACCACAGCATACCACCACGGCGTCGGGAGCGAACCGCCTTGCCATCGGCAGCACGGCGTCTTCCATCACGAACCGCAGTTCGCTGTCATTGAACCCGGCCGGAACCGGTATGTTGCAGGCATGTCCGCAACCGGTGTCGTCAACCGCGCCGGTGTACGGCCAGCGGTTCTCTTCGTGTATTGAAACTGTCAGTACCCTCGGATCATCCTCAAAGGCGATTTGAACGCCGTCGCCATGGTGCGCATCGAGATCAAGATACAACACCCGTTCCAACCCGAGATCGAGGAATGTCAGGATGGCGAAGACGACATCGTTGAAATAGCAAAACCCCTTAGCGCCGCCCGCCACGCCGTGGTGGGTGCCGCCGGACGGGTGATAGACGGTCCGTCCGTCGCTGGCCAGCCTGGCAGCCATCATCGACCCGCCGACGGAAGTGGTGGCGCGCCGGTACAGCCCTGAGAAGAACGGGTTTTCCATCGTGCCGATGTTGTAGGTCCGGCGCGCCTGCGTGCTCACCTTTCCGGCCCGGTCGGCCTCCTGCAACGCCGCCACGTAGTCCGGAGCGTGAAACCGCGTCAGGTCTTCGACGCTTGCGACGGCGCTGTCGACGTAGGGTGCATCGGCAAACCAGCCCAGCGCCTCGCACAAATCGAGCACCGTGCCGATGCGCTGGATGGCCAGCGGATGGTTCGATCCGTAGCCGGTTTCGCGATAGACCTCGCTGCTGACGAACAGCGGCCTGTAGCGCTTCAATCCTGATTTGGCGGCCATCCTGCTATTGTTGGGGTCCATAGTTGACTGGATTGACAAACTTTGCCTCAACGGTCAATATTCAATTATTCTAATATACGGAAACGTTGCAACCACAACTGAGGTACTTCCGCTCATGTCGGCCCATTTTCTTGATACCAAGGGCATGAACTGCCCAATCCCGATCCTCAAGGCCAAGAAGGCGCTGGCCGATGTGCCAGACGGAGAGATTCTGGAAATTGTCGCAACCGATCCAGGCGCCGTTGCCGATTTCGAAGCGTTCTGCCGTCAGACCGGCAACGAACTCGTCGAGTGGAAGGAAGAGGGTGGCGTTTACAGCTTTCAAATCAAGCGGGTGGCCTGACCGACCCGGTGCCGCGCCCAAACAGGAGGCGAACCCAATGCGCCGGATTGCATTTGCCCTGACGCTGATGGTCGTCGCAGCCCTGTCCGGCCAGGTGTTGGCTGACCAGAGCATCCCGGACAAGTACCCCGAGTCGGTCCTATACGACCGGCCGCGCGAGGTCATCGCCGGCGTCTGGTCCTCGATCGGCGCCACGGCACCGCCGACCTACGAGAACTCCGGACACAACAATAACCTCTCCTTCATCATCACCGATGAAGGCGTGGTCGTGGTCAATGCCGGCGCCTGCTACAAGCTCGCCGAAGCCCTGCATGCGGAAATCCGCAAGATCACCGACCAGCCGGTCAAATACGTCATCCTCGAAAACGGACAGGGCCATGCCGCCCTCGGTTCCAACTATTGGCGCCAGCAGGGCGTGCCGATCATTGCCCATGTCGATGCCGCCCGCGAGATCGAGGATGGTGCCTTCGCTCTGATGGAGCGCATGAAGAGCTACAACAAGGATAAGGCCGAAGGCACCGAGGTCGTCGTGCCGGACATCACCTTTGAAGACAAGCACGTGATCGAGCTTGGCGGTGTGCGCATCGAGGCGCTCTATCTCGGGCCGGGCCACAGCCCGGGCGATATCCAGGTCTGGCTGCCGCAAACCCGTCTGGCGATCTCCGGCGACATGGCGTTTCACAAGCGGCTGCTGCCGATCTTTGAAAACACCGACACCGCCGCCTGGCTGACAACGCTCGACAAGTTTTCCGCCTTGAAGCCGGATCTGATCATTCCCGGTCACGGCGGACCGACCGATATCACCGAGGTCACCAAGTACACCAAGGACTATCTGGTCCATCTGCGCGCCAAGATCGGTGAGTTGCTGGAAGAAGGCGGCACCCTGAAGGACGCCTACAAGGTCGACCAGTCGCCGTTTGCCCATCTCGATACGTTCGAAGAACTGGCTGGCCGCAATGCCGGGCGTGTGTTCGAGCAGATGGAGTTCGAATAGTGCTCCCCCGGCTGCTCGGCGTTGCCTGTCTGACCATCGGCCTCACAGGTGGAGCGGTGGCTCAGGATATAACGCCAGAAACCGCCGGTGCCAGCGATACCGCGGTTGGCCGGCGCTTCGATGCGCCGGTCAACACCCTGCCGGTCGAACAGAAGTGGTGGTGGCGCGGCGATTGGTACGACAATGGCCTGCTCGACCTGCCGGCCAACCACGAGGTCGTCGAGCGGCAGGTCAGCTATCTCAACAAGGTAGACGATACCGAGGTTCCAGCGATCGTATTCCGCCCGAAGGCCGAAGGCCGGTTTCCGGCGCTGCTGTTTCAACACGGGCGCCGCGGGCTCGACGACGTTGTTCAACGCCTGGCCCGGCGCATGGCCGCGCGCGGCTTCGTGGTCCTGGCGCCCGACGTCTATGCCGCCCGCTTTATCGAACAACGGCCCATCGAACACTTCGAGGCAACCGAAGGCGATGTGAATGCCGGCATCGACTATCTGTTGGCGCTGCCGGATGTTTCGACCACGCGGGCCTGTCTTTATTCTCACACCAGGGGCGGCTACTACACGCTCAAGGTGGCGGTGAATTTCAACCGTCAGAAAGATGCCGTGGTATGCTACGTTTCGTTCTACCCGCATTGGCAGGATCCGGCGGCGCCTGAGCCCATGCAGGTCTACCGGTACGCTGCAGAGATCGATCGGCTGAATCTTCCAACCATGGTCTTCATCGGTGAATACGAACAGTATCAGCGTCGCCGCTCTATCGAAACCGCGGTCCGCTTCATGAAACGTGCCGGCAAGGACGTGAAGCTGGTGATCTATCCGGGCGTCGGGCGCGGCTTCGATTTTCGCCCGCCGAATGTGCGCACCTTTGCCGACGACCTGGCGACCAAGGACTCGAATACGCGAGCAGCGGCATTCATGCATGCCCATCTTGCCAAATGGACCAGGCAATGATGTCCGGCAAGGCGAGCAGTTCGGCTATCGCGAGCCTTGCAGTGGCGATCTGCGTGCTGGCTGCGGCATCGGTGAGCCTTGCACGCGACAATGCCGAGATCATCATGTTCGAGCAGCGCGGTTGCGAATGGTGCGATGTTTGGAATGCGGAAATCGCACCAGTGTTTCCCAAGACGCCGGAAGCCAAGTGTGCAAAGCTGCGACGCGTCGATATTCATGACCCGAACGCCGACATCCTTAAGAGCATCAAGCCGGTGATTTACACGCCGACATTTGTCATCATGCAAAACGGCCAAGAGGTCGGTCGGGTACTTGGCTACGCCGGCGAGGACTTTTTCTGGTTCCATCTCGGCGTGCACTTGAAGAAGCTGACACCGCCCTGTCCGCTGCCCAACTGACGTTCGCTGCCAGCGTGCGGAGCCGGGTCTATCAGCCCTTGATATATTCAGAAAAACGAATAGGATGATCGATGCAGCAGAGCCCCCGCCAACAATTAAATGTAAATGGGTGAGACCGAACAAGGGGGTGCCAGCTGGTTTGCGTTCGCGCACGGCTGGCGTTGAGGAGAGGAAACGAAAATAGCATGCAGACGAAAATGTCACGCAGAGCCTATGGTTCGATCGCGCTTGCCGGGGCATTGACCCTGGCGATCAACGTCGTATGGGCCGAAACAATGAAGTACGAGGTCGTCGACGGGGAGGCGATTAACGCCGCGCTGACCGATCAGGCGGGTGATGCCGCCAACGGCAAAAAGGTTTTTTTGAATCGCAAGAAAGGCAATTGCCTTGCCTGCCATGTGGTTTCGTCTCTGAGTGACCAGCCGTTCCACGGCGAGGTCGGTCCGCCGCTCGATGGTGTCGCCGACCGTTTGTCGCCTGGAGAAATGCGGCTTCGTGTCGTCAACCCCAAGGTGGTCAATGCCGATACCATCATGCCGGCATTCTACCGCACAGATGGCTTTGAACGCGTCTTGAAGGATTTCGAGGGCAAGCCGATGCTGTCGGCGCAGGAAGTCGAAGATGTGCTTGCCTACCTTCAGACCATGAAGGAGTAGCTTCCCGGCTGCCGGCATGTACCAGGCAGCGTCCAGAACTGAGGAATTGAGGAATGTCCAAGATTACAGACAAGACGACGATGAGCCGCAGGACCGCGCTCGAACTTGCCGGCGGCGGTGTGATCGCAGCGTTGCTGACAGGTACTCTCGCCGGCGCGGCGCGGGCCGATGCAGCCCTGCTGTCAGATGCGATCAAGAAAGCGGTCGGTGACAGCGCCATGACCGAGGGCCGCATTACTCTCGATCTCCCGGAGATCGCCGAGAACGGCAACACGGTGCCGGTGTCGGTAGCGGTCGACAGCCCGATGACCGAGGCCGACCACGTCAAGGCGGTTCACCTGTTTGCCGAAAAGAACCCCGCCGCTGACGTCGCCAGCGTCTATTTCACACCGGCATCGGGCGTTGCCAAGGCATCGTTTAGAATGCGCCTTGCCGGCACCCAGAATGTTGTGGCCGTCGCCGAGATGTCTGACGGTTCGCTGTTTACGGCAAAGAAACTGGTCAAGGTGACCATCGGCGGCTGCGGCGGCTGACGGACAGGATTGAGGAGAAAGAAATATGGCTTCCAAACCGCGCGTGCGCGTCCCGAAGACAGCAAAGAAGGGTGAGATCATCACCATCAAGTCGTTGATTTCCCACAAGATGGAAACCGGCCGTCGCAAGGATAGCAAGACCGGCGAACTGATACCGCGCCAGATCATCAACAAGTTCGTTTGCAACTTCAACGGCAAGCAGGTCTTTGCCTCCGACTGGCACCCGGCCGTGTCCGCCAATCCGTTCATGGCGTTCAACTTCAAGGCCGAAGAGAGTGGCGAGTTCGAGTTCGTCTGGACCGACGACGACGGCTCGACCTACAGCAAGAAGGCCTCTTTGACGGTCAATTGAACAAACAACACGGCGTTTCGCCTAGGCAGACGCAGGGAAGGAAACAATCCATGAAGGGTGAAATCACAGCATTGGCCACCATTGTTGCGCTCACCACCGGCGCCGGCGCAATCGCCTTTGCCGCCGATGATTGGGGCAAATTCCAGGTTGAAGACCGCCGTAGCGGCTACACCTATGCCACGGCCGAGACTCAGGCCATGCAGGATGACGAATTCGCGAACCCTGCCATGCTCTGGGTCGAGCACGGCGAGGAGGCCTGGAACAAGGTCGACGGTGAGGCCGGCAAGTCCTGCAATAGCTGCCACGGGAATGCAGCGGAAACGATGAAGACGGTCGGCTCGACCTATCCGGTGTTCGCCAAGGACATCGGCAAGTTGGAGAACGTCGAGGACCGGATCAACCGCTGTCGGACCGACAACATGAAGGCCAAGGCCTGGAAGTATGATTCCCAGAACATGCTCGGCATGGTGTCCTACGTGAAGCGCCAGTCTCTCGGCCAACCGATGAGCGTCAAGATCGACGGCGAGGCAGCACCGTGGTTCGAAAAGGGCAAGGCATTCTATACCCAGCGCCGCGGCCAGCTCGACATGGCCTGCTCGCACTGCCATGTCGACAATGCCGGCAACATGATCCGGGCCAATACGCTGTCGCAAGGGCAGGGCAACGGCTTCCCCACCTACCGGTTGAAATGGCAGAAGCCCGGCTCGTTGCACCGCCGTTTCCGCGGCTGCAACAAGCAGGTCAGGGCGAGACCTTTCAAGACCGGTTCGGACGAGTATCTGGCGCTGGAGCTGTATGTCATGTGGCGCGGACGCGGCCTGCCCGTGGAAACGCCAGCCGTGCGCAACTGACAGAGCACGAGACAGAGCACGATTGCCAAGAGAGGGACGCAGCCTGTGTCCCTCTTTTGGGTTCTGCGGACAAGACGCAACAAGTCGACTGTTTGGGAGTAGCCGACAATGATCTCACGGCGCGATTTCATGACCGTCATGACCGCCACTGCAGCGACAACCGGCCTTGGCGGCCGGCTCGGTTCGGCCGCAGCGGCGCAGAGCATCAGCCAGGATGACCTGCTCAAGTTCGAGCCGAAAGGGCAGGTGACGCTGCTCCACACAACCGATTGCCACGCCCAGCTCAATCCGGTGCACTTTCGCGAGCCATCGGTCAATCTCGGCGTCGGCGAGGTGACCGGCAAGTTGCCCCATGTCACCGGCCAGGCCTTTCTTGATCTGTTCGGCATCCCGGCTGACAGCCTTGACGCCTACACCCTGACCTCGCACGACTTCGTGGCGCTGGCCAAGAACTATGGCCGTGTCGGCGGCATGGACCGCATGGCGACCCTGATCAAGGCGATCCGCACCGAACGCCCCGACAAGACCATTCTGCTGGACGGCGGTGACACCTTGCAGGGCTCCTATACGGCGCTCCAGTCCAAGGGCGAGGAGATGGTTGAGGTGTTCAACGCGCTAGGGTGCGAGGCCATGACCGGCCACTGGGAGTTCACGCTCGGCCACGAACGCCTGCGCGAAATGGTCGACAAGATGGATTTTCCGTTCCTGGCTGCGAACATCATCGACAACGAATGGGAAGAAGAGGTGTTCGGGCACACCAAGTTCGTTGAGCGCGGCGGTGTCAAAGTGGCCGTCATCGGCCAGGCCTTCCCCTATACGCCAATCGCCAATCCACGCTGGATGATTCCGACCTGGTCTTTCGGCATTCGCGAGAAGGTTGTCCAGAAGCGAGTGACCGCAGCCCGTGAGGCCGGCGCCGGACTCGTCGTCCTGCTGTCGCACAACGGGTTCGACATCGACCGCAAGATGGCTTCGAGGGTCCAGGGTATCGACATCATTCTCACCGGCCACACCCACGATGCCATCCCCGAGCCGGTCAAAGTCGGCAACACGCTGCTGATCGCCACCGGCTCGCACGGCAAGTTCTTGTCGCGCATCGATGTCGAGGTGACGAACAAGAAGATGACCGGGTTTGCCTACAGCCTGATCCCGGTCCTGTCCGATGCCATCACGCCGGACCCGGACATGGCGGCGCTGGTCAAAAGCATTCGCGCTCCGCACGAGGACCACCTCAACACGGTGCTTGGACACGCCGACTCGCTGCTCTACCGGCGCGGCAATTTCAATGGCACCTTCGATGATCTGATCTGCCAGGCCATGCTGGAAGAACGCGACACCGACCTGTCGCTGTCGCCGGGTCTGCGCTGGGGCGCCAGCCTGCTGCCCGGCGAGCCGATCACCTGGGAAGCCGTCTATAACATGACGGCGATCACCTATCCCAGTTGCTACCGCATCGAGATGACCGGCGAAACGCTGAAGGTCGTTCTCGAAGACGTTGCTGACAACCTGTTCAATGCCGATCCCTACTACCAGCAGGGCGGCGACATGGTGCGCGTCGGCGGTCTTGGCTATACCATCGACATCAACAAGACCATCGGTCACCGCATCACCGACATGACCCTTTTGAAGACAGGCGAGCCGATCGATGCGGCGCGCAGCTATACAGTGTCCGGCTGGGCCTCGGTCAACGAGGGCGCCGAGGGCCCGGCGATCTGGGACGTCGTGGCCGACTACGTGAAACGCAAGAAGGTCATCAACGTTCAACCGAACCAGTCGATCCGTGTGGTCGGCGCCTAGGATGCAGGTAGAATGGAAGTCTCCTATGTCGCTGCGTTGACTGCGGGAATATTGAGCTTTCTGTCACCCTGCGTTCTGCCGCTGGTGCCGCCGTATATCTGCTTCATTGCCGGCACAAGTCTCGATCAGCTGACCGGCGAAGACGAACTCGATCCCACCGTCGGCCGGCGCATTTTTTTGTCCGCACTCGCCTTTGTGTTCGGCTTTTCAACGGTGTTCATCCTGCTCGGCGCAACGGCCTCGGTTCTGGGCCAGGTGGTTGGCGACAACATCGGTCTGCTCAGCAAGATTGCCGGTGGCGTCATCATCCTGTTGGGCCTGCACTTTCTCGGCATACTGAAGATCGGTTTCCTCTACCGCGAGGCGCGTTTCGAGGGGCCGGCAAAGCCGCTAGGGTTGATCGGTGCCTATGTCGTTGGCCTGGCTTTTGCCTTCGGGTGGACGCCCTGCGTCGGCCCGGTGCTGGCGGCTGTGCTGTTCTACG
>JAHEJE010000102.1 GCA_024639035.1 Alphaproteobacteria bacterium | reverse complement strand
TCGAGGTCGGCATCGTTGAACACGATGAACGGGGCGTTGCCGCCAAGTTCCATGCCGACCTTCTTCACGGTCGCGGCGCACTGCTCCATGAGGATCTTGCCGATCTCGGTCGAACCGGTGAAGGTCAGCATACGGATGGTCGGGTTCGAGGTCATCTCGCCGCCGATCTCGGACGCCTTGCCGGTGACGACGTTGACGACGCCCGCCGGGATACCGGCACGCTCGGCCAGCTCGCACAGGGCCAGCGCCGACAGCGGGGTTTCCGACGCCGGCTTGATGACGATCGAGCACCCCGCCGCCAAAGCCGGTCCGGCCTTGCGGGTGATCATCGCATTGGGAAAGTTCCACGGCGTGATGGCAGCGCAGACGCCGACCGGTTGGCGGATAACGACGATGCGGGCATCGGCCTTGTGGCTCGGGATGGTCTCGCCGTTTATGCGCTTGGCCTCCTCGGCGAAGAACTCGATGAACGAGGCGCCGTAGCCGATCTCGCCGCGCGATTCGGCCAGGGGCTTGCCCTGCTCGGCGGTCATGATCTGGGCCAGGTCTTCGGCGTTTTCCATGATCAGGTTGTACCAGGCGCGCATGATGTTGGAGCGCTCCTTGGCGGTCTTGGCGGCCCAGCCCTTCATCGCCGCTTCGGCAGCAGCGATGGCATCGGCGGTTTCGGCCTGACCGAGCTTCGGCACGGTGGCGATGACGTCGCCGGTGGCCGGATTGGTCACCTCGATCTTGTCGTCGCTGCCGACCCATTTGCCGTTGATGTAGCACTCCTCGCGCAGGAGCGAATTGTCCTTGATGATGTCGCGCAGAGATTGAGACTTCGCAACGTCCATGATTGTGCACCTCCATGTAAAGATTGGCCGGGTCTTAGCACATCGCCAAGCCGCAAACAAAGCACGTTTGTGCAGTGGTGGATTAATAACGTGCAACCTGAGGAAGGGTGGTTTTTTCGAGTCGTCAGAATCACTTACGGCGCGCGGTTCACAGCTTCATGCGGCACTTCTAACATCCTGATTCAAGGGCATGACATATCGGGCCAAGGGCTTTAGAAAGAGCTTCAAGCCGTTCACATGGCGATTCAATTCTTTGCTGCAAACCATGTTGAGGCGACTGGCCGGCCGTCGCACGGAGAACAGGACTCATGCCTCGTAAAACAGTGGTCTTCGATCTCGACGGTACGCTGGTCGATACGGCACCCGACTTGACGGCGGCGACCAATGCCATCCTGACGGCGCACGGACGGCGGGCGGTGTCGCTCGATGAGGTGCGCGAGATGGTCGGCCAGGGTGCGCGCAAACTGATCGTGCGCGGGTTCGAGGCAACCGGCGACGCGCTCGAGGAGGCGCATCTTGAGCCGCTTTATCAGGACTTCATCGATCACTACACCGCAAACATCGCGGTCAGCAGTGCGCCCTACCCCGGTGTGCCGGGGCTGCTTGAGCGCTGCAAGTCACATGGCTTGGGCATGGCGATCTGCACCAACAAGCTGGAGGTGCTTTCGGTACGGCTGATCGAGGAACTAAACCTCTCCCACTACTTCGGCGCCATCATCGGTCCGGATACCATCGGCATCGCCAAGCCCGATCCGGCGCCCTACCACGAGGCGGTCAGGCGGGCCGGCGGCAATCGCGGGGCATCGATCATGATCGGCGACAGCGCCACCGACATCGCCACCGCCAAGGCGGCCGGCGCGCCGGTGATCGCGGTCAGTTTCGGTTACACCGACGAGCCTGTCTCGGCATTCGATCCGGATCACGTGGTGGATCACTTCGACGAGGTGTGGCCGCTGATCGCCAGCTTGGAATGATGTTCCGGGACGCTCGTCCTACGCCGTCAATCAAGGCAATTCTCAATCCGCGATATCGAGGACGATCTTGCCGGACATGCTGCCCGCTTCGAGGTGGCGATGGGCGTCGGCGGCTTTTGCGAGCGGGTAGCAGGCAGCGATCGAGGTTTTGATTTCGCCACCGGCGAGATGGGGGATCAGCTGTCGGACGATGCCGGCCTGGCGCTTCAGGTGACCTTCGAGGCCGAACCACATGGGGGTCAGCATCATCACGTTGTGGATCGTCAGGTTGCGGTTGTAGGCGTTGAGGTCGGTGTCGTCGTCCGGTGTGCCCATCAAGGTGACGATGCGGCCATAGGGCGCCATGGCGGCGAAGGTTTTCTGCATGACCTCAGGGCCGACATTGTCGAGCGCCACGTCGACGCCCCCGGCCTGCGTCCACTCGGTCACCGCCTCTGCGAAATCCTCGCGAGTATAGACGATGGCGCGTTCGGCGCCGAGGTCCGTGACCAGTTCCGCCTTGGCATCGCTGCTCACGGTCGCGGCGATACGTGCGCCCTGCAGGCGGGCGATCTGGATGGCCATCTGACCGGTGCCGCCGGCGCCGCCGTGGATCAGAGCGGTTTCGTCCCGGCTCAGGCCGGCGCGCTCGCACAGCGCCTCCCAGGCCGTGATGGCGACCAGCGGGAAGGCGGCGGCGGTGCGAAAGTCGACATCATCCGGGATATGTACGAGTTGGCTCGCCGGCACGACGGCGGCTTCGCAATAGGTGCCGGGCGTACCACCGATGCCGCCATTGCAAAAGCATACCCGGTCGCCCGGCTTGACACTGCTCACCTTGTCACCCACCGCCTCGACGACGCCGGCGCCATCATGGCCCAGGACGATCGGGCCGGGACCCTCGACATAGGTGCCGAGGGCGCGAAAGAAGGTGTCGGCCGGGTTGATACCGGCGGCATGCAACTTGACGAGAACATCGTGGCCGCTGCCCGGCCATGCCAGTTCGATGTCACGTTGCTCGAGAACCTCAGGACCGCCGACGGCGGTCATCACGATGGCACGGGCCCTGGTCATCTCAGCTTGTCCTCATTGTGCTCGGTACGGTCACTTGCGGGTTCACACTATACGCTCGCGGGCCAGACAGATGCAGGCCATTTCTCGTTCTGCTGGTGGCGCAAGGTCGCAATGGAAAACCGGCGGAGATGTCTCCGCCGGCTGGACATGCTGTGAGGGCACAAGCCGCTAGAGTTCGCCCTTGGACATCTGGCTGGCGATGTGGTCGGCCTGGCGCAAAGCCAGAGCGACGATGGTCAGCGTCGGGTTCTCGGCCGCGCCGGTGGTGAACTGGCTGCCGTCGGACACGAAAAGATTGGCGATGTCGTGGGTCTGACCCCACTTGTTGACCACGCCGTCCTGTGGCTTCTCGCTCATCCGGTTGGTACCGAGATTGTGCGTGGACGGGTACGGCGGCGTCGGGTAGGTCTGCGTTGCGCCGACCGCATCGTACAGCGCCATGCCCTGGCTGTAGGCGTGGTTGCGCATTGCCACGTCGTTGGGGTGGTCGTCGAAATGCACATTCGGCACCGGCATGCCGTATTGGTCCTTGGCGTCCGGGTGCAGCGTCACGGCGTTCTTTTCTTGCGGCATGTCCTCGCCGACGATCCACATGCCGGCCATGCGGTCATAGCCATCAAGCGCCGAGGTGAAACTGCGACCCCAGCCGCCGGGGTTGAGAAACGCCGCCATGAACGGCAGGCCGAGGGCCAACGTCTCCAGCTCGTAGCCACCGACGAAGCCACGCGAGGGATCGTGCCTGGACTCGTCCTGGATGATGCCGGCCATGGTCGTGCCGCGATAGAAGTGCACCGGCTTGTCGAACACCGCATAGACCGAACCGGTCATGTGACGCATGTAATTCTTGCCGACCTGGCCCGACGAATTCGCCAGACCGTCGGGGAACTTCGCCGATGCCGAGTTGAGCAACATCCGCGGGCTCTCAAAGGAGTTGCCGGCGACGCACACGATGCGGGCCTTTTGAACCTGCTGGTTGCCATCCTTGTCGGCATAGACGACACCGGTCACCTTGCCGGCATCGTTGTGCTCGATCTTCAGGACGTGGCTTTGGGAGCGCACTTCCAGCTTGCCGGTTGCTTCGCCCTTGGGGATGTCGACATAGAGCGTCGACCACTTGGCGCCCCATTTGCAGCCCTGGAAGCAGAAGCCGGTCTGCTGGCAGGCACTGCGCTCGTCGCGCGCTTCGGAGTTGATTGCCATACGGCCGGTGTGAACGTCCTTGTAACCAAGCGCCTTGGCGCCGGCTTCGAAGATCTTGAAGTTGTTGCTGGCGGGCAGCCCGGGGATGCCGTTGGTGCGGGTCACGCCCATGTTGTCCTCGGCCTTGGCGTAGTACGGCTCGAGGTCGGCCAGAGTAAGCGGCCAGTCGAGCAGGTTGGCGCCCTCTACCGGACCGTAGTTGGTCAGGGCCTTGAGTTCGTGCTCCTGGAAGCGCAGCGACGCTCCGGCCCAGTGGGTGGTGGTGCCGCCAACCGCCTTGACGATCCAGGCCGGCAGGTTCGCAAAGTCCTGCGATACCCGCCAGTTGCCGGACGTGGTGCGGTTGTCGAGCCAGGCGAGTTGGCCGAAGGAGCCCCATTCGTCGTTGATGAAATCGTCGTACTCGACGCGCTTGCCGGCCTCGAGAATGACCACGTCGACGCCCTGCTGCGCCAATGCACTGCCGAGCGTTCCGCCGCCGGCGCCGGAACCGATGATGACGACGACGCTGTCGTCGTTCAGGTCGTAAGGTGCTGCCATTTCAATTTCCTCCCACGGAGTGCGCCGCCAGGCGCCGGGTCCGCCTTAAAGCCATTCGATGTCGTTGAAGCCGCGGTCGATATAACCGCCCTTGGAAAAGGACTCGCCTTCGTAACCGAACAGCGGCCAAAGCTCCTTCTGGTTGTAGAGGCCGGTCACCAAGCCGCCGCGCACCATCTTGAAGAAGTCGGTGCCCTCAATCTGCTTGAGGACCGCGATACGGTCTTCCTCCCAGCCGAGCCCGAGGTAACCACCGGCTCCGGCCCTGGCATCGAGGTCAGCAATCGCGGCTTCGATCATGTCCTTCTTGGCGGCGTCCTTGGCGGCCATTTCGCTATCGTAACCCTTCATGGCAATGGCATAGAACTTGTCCGGGACGTGATCGTGCGGATAGATGTCGCGCGCCATCTGGATCAGTGTCGCCATGGTCTCAGGCTTCAGAGCAGTGACCTCAAGGCCCCAGGCCCGGTTGGCGGCGATGACCGCGCTGCCGGAGATCACCAGCATCGCCGTCGCCCCGGCCGCGCCGGACCGTTTCAGCATCTCGCGGCGGGTCAGGCCGGTTCGCTGTTCATAGACTGTCGTCATTTTCTCCTCCTCAAGTCGCGGCGCCGGGGCGCGGTAAATCATGTGTAGCGGCCGTGGCGCTGCAACACCTCGATCTTGTAGCCGTCCGGGTCCTGCACGAAAAAGAACCTGGCCATCAGGGCCCCATCGCGATGGAATTCCTTGACCGGCGTCGGCTCGATGCCGGCCGCGGCGATGCGCTCGTGTTCGGCCTCGACATCGTCGACCGAGACAGCGAGATGGCCGTATCCGGTGCCGTGGGTGTAAGGCTCGGTCTGGCCGTGGTTGACGGTCAACTCGACCTCGAAATCGTTTTCCGGGTTCTTCAGGTAGACCAATGTGAAGCCGTCGAATTCAAACCGGTCGGCAACGTCGAGCCCGAAAGCCTTGCCGTAGAACTCCACCGAGCGGGCTTCATCCATAACCCGCACCATCATATGTATGGCTTTGGCCATTATGCCTCCTCGCTTCCATCCGGGCGCCATCCAGAATATGCGGCCGGGACGCACTGAACCATGCGCGATAAGCGCGATTGTCGACACAGAGTGCGTTCAATGTACCGGCAAGGAACAGTCCGGTGGTATTATTCAAATACTACAGCGTGCGGCACCCGTCGGCGATCACGCGGCGGAGCTGAGGGCCTGCTTTGCCTCTTCGGCAAGCTGGTCGTGATCGAACTCCGGATCGAGATAGTTCAGGCAGCAGCAACGCAGGAGCGATGCAAAATTGGCCACCTCGCCGTGGATGTCGAGAGCTTCCTCGTAGAGCCGGGTCAGGAATTTCGACATCGGCATGCCCTGGGCTTCGGCAAGCTGTTCGAGCACCAGCCAGAACTTGGCCTCCAGGCGCACGCTGGTGGCATGCCCCATCAGGCGTACAGAGCGGGTTTCGCAGGCATAATTGGCCGGGTCCTGTCCGGCAAAAATCTGACACATGACATTTCCTCCAAGATCCGCACGGCACATAAGGCGCCTTGCGGAACAGCCCGCTTGTTCTTGTTTGGGCTTGGCCGCAAGGATACCCCAGACCTGCCCGGTTCGGCAAATGTCCGCTGCAGGACTTCCGCATGCCGGACATTTGCGGCGCGCGCGGCGTTAATGCGGCTTGCGGGCGATGAGTTCGACCGGGGCGATGAGGCCGGCTGAAATGTTGTGGGACATGTTGGCGGCTTTCACCGGCGCCGTTTCGCCCATCAGCAGGTGGGTGCCGAGCGGCGGCGGGCCGCCGGCGCTATCGAACTTTTCTCGCATTCGGGCAAAGAAATCGATGGCGAACTGGCGGCGGCTGCGTTCTGCCGTCACCGTGAAGCCAGCGGCTTCGAGCGCGGCCTTGTAGTGCTCGGGGCTGGCCAGGGCGCTGGTCGCGGGCGTTTCGGCCCAGGGCACCGGATAGGTCAGCTCGCCGGGGTTTGTCTGCATCACGTCATAGACGCCGAACACGGCACCGGGCTTGAGCACCCGGGCGACATCGGCGAACAACGCCTCCTTGTCGGGATTGTTCATGCCGACATGCATCATGTAGGCGGCATCGAATGTGGCGGCGTCGAACGGCATGTCGAGGGCGCTGCCGCAGGTGAGCGAAATGCGCTCGCCGAGCCCGACCCAGGCGCAAAGATCCCGGCCGGTTTCGACGAACTCGCGGGTCAGGTCGATGCCGGTCACCCGGCTGCCGAATTGGGCGGCGGTGAAGCGGGCCGCGCCGCCAAGCCCGCATCCGACATCCAGCACATGCATCGATGCCTCAAGCTGCAGCTGGCCAAGAAACGCCAGCGAGGCCTCGCGGCCGCCGATATGAAACTCATCGACCGGCGCCAGGTCCTCGACGGTGACGCCGTCCGGTGACTTGCCCAGCCTGCCGAGGCCGGCCTCGATGGCCGCCAGGAGGGCGCCGTGGGTGTAATGGCGGGCAACCTTGTCTTCGCTCACCTGGTCCCTCCTTTGATGGTTGTGCAGGTGACGTGTGCGGGGTTCAGCCGGCGGCTGTGGTGGGGTCGATCATCTTGCGCACTTCGGTGATCCTGGTGGCCGGGAAACCACTCATCTCGGCGTGTTTGCGGATAATGTCCTCATCCTTGGCGAGATAGACACAGAACGTCTTGTTGCCGGCGACAAAGCTTTCCTGCCACTGGATGTCCGGCCCGAGTTCGGCGAGAACCTCGTTGGACTTGGCGGCCGCGCCGGCGAGCTGTTCGCGTTCAAACGTGCCGACCTCGGGAATATCGCGTTCGATGATGTAACGGTTCAGTGTCATGACATCCTCCATATTGTTGTTTTTGCCGTCGCACCGTCTTCCCGGTCCCTCAAGGTGCTCGCAGCTGGAGTATATACATTGGGACCACATCGCCCAAGGACCGAAAATCAGGGCTCATGGCATGACGGCGGGCGCAAAGATGACGGCGGCCCCCAAGGCAAGCGCTGCCACACGGGCGACGGGGCCGCGCAGGGCGATCAGGCCATAGGAAATGGCGACAAGGCCGGCGGCGACCTGCACGGTGCGGGCCAACGCCATGACCGGGGTATCGGCCAGGGCAATCAGCGCCGGGTTGGCGATGATGGCGAGCGGAATGACGTAGAGCCCGACGCCGAGCGCCATGGCGGTGAGCGCGACCTTGAGCCAGTTCTCGTCGATCATGCCGGCGGCGATGAAAACCGCGCCGCACACCGGCGGGGTGATGGTCGACAACAGGGCAAACCAGAACACGAACAGGTGGGCCTGCAGCGGGTCGAGACCGAGCTGGATCAGCGCCGGACCGGCGACGGAGACGCAGATCACATAGGCCGCGGTCGTCGGCACCTCCATGCCGAGCACCAGGCAGGCGAGCGCGGTGAGCAGCAGCGACGGCCACAGCAGGCCGCCGGAGCCGGACAGGATGAGCGAGGTGATCTTGACCCCGAGACCGGTGATCGACAAGACGCCGATGACGATCGAGGCGCACAGGATGATCGAAGCGATCATCGCCACCTGCCTGCCGGCCGTCAGGCATGCCGTGGCGAGACGCTCAGCGAAGGTTCCGAGATCGGCCTTCAGGTCGATGCCGAAAGCGAGCATCAGCGCGCCGGCGAGGATGGCGAAGCTGGCGGCATATTGCGGGGTGACGCCGGAGACGAACATGCCCCACATCAGCACCGAAAACGGCACCAGGAAGAACGCCGAGGTCACCGCCACATCGCGCAGCGGCGGCTGCTCGCCGGGCGGCAGGCCCTTCAGGTCGGCATGGCGGGCATAGGCGTTGATGCCGATCCACACGGCAAAGAAATACAGTACGGCAGGGAGCAGCGCGGCGGCCATGATGCCGGTGTAGGGCACGCCGGTCAGCTCGACCATGACGAAGGCGCCGGCGCCCATCAGCGGTGGCATGATCTGGCCGCCCGAGGAGGCCACGGCCTCGACGGCAGCGGCCAGGCGCTTGGGGTAGCCGAGCCGGGTCATGGCCGGCATGGTGATGGCGCCGGTCGAGGCGACGTTGGCCGAGGCGGAGCCCGATATCGATCCGAACAGGGCCGAGGAGATGACCGAGACCTTGGCCGCCCCGCCCTTGAGGCGGCCGGCCGCGGCCGCCGCGACGTTCATGAAGCCCTGTCCGGCCTCGCCGGCATTGAGCACGGCACCGAAGATGACGAAAATCGCCACGACACCGACCGAGACGCCGGTGAGCGAGCCCCACAGACCGCCCTCGGCGATGGTGAGGGTGCCGAGAAAACTGGCCAAGGGCGTGCCGGCATGACCGAATTCACCCGGAATGTGCTGGCCGAGCAGGCCGTAGACAAGTGCCAGCGCGGCAACCAGCGGCAGCGGCCAACCGATCGCCCTGCGCGCGGCTTCCAAGACGACGACGAGCAAGACTGCGGCAATGGCGAGCTGCAGCCTGCCTTCGAGAAAACCGTATTGATCGGCGAGCCGGCCATGGTTCCAGGCAACCCACAGACAGGCGGCAACGCCGATTGCGGCAAGCGCGATGCCGGTGATCCTCTTCAGGCCCGGTCGTGCCGGCAGGATGAGCACGAACGGCAAGGCCAGCGCCATGTGCACCGGCCGCGACACCAGATTGGGCACCAAGCCGGAAAAGATCAGCCACAGGTGAAAGGCAATGATCACCGCGCCGAGGGCAATCCAGATGCGGCCGGGG
>JAHEJE010000101.1 GCA_024639035.1 Alphaproteobacteria bacterium | reverse complement strand
GAACCGGCACGTCCGGCTCAGCGGATCGAAGCCGGACTGGGCGAGGCTCTCTAACTGCATCTTGCCGTCGCGGTCGGTGAAATAAGTGAACATGAAGAAGCTGAGCCAGTCCGGCGTTTCCTCGTTGAAGGCTCCGAGCATGCGCGGCGCTTCTTCCGAGCCGGACGACCGGCGCAGCAGATCGTCGGCCTCCTCGCGGCCGTCGGCACCGAAATACTTGTGCAGCAGATAGACCATCGCCCACAGATGACGGCCCTCCTCGACGTTGACCTGGAACAGGTTGCGCATGTCGTAGAGCGACGGCGCCGTCTTGCCGAGAAAGCGCTGCTGTTCGACCGAGGCCGGTTCGGTGTCACCCTGAATGACGATCAGGCGGCGCATCAGGGCGCGGTATTCGCCCGGCACTTCCTGCCAGGCCGGTTCGCCGGCGTGTTCGCCGCACGGCACCCGCCGGTCCTCAACCTGCGGCGCCAGCAGGACGCCCCAGCGATACTCGGGCATCTTCACGTAATCGAACTTGGCCCAGCCCTTCGGGTCCACGCTGACCGCGGTTCGCAGATAGACCAGGCTCTGCTGGAAGTTCTCCGGGATCAGGTCGTTCCACCAGTTGATATAGCCGGGATGCCATTTTTCCAGCGCCTTGAGCACCCGGCGGTCACTGGACAGGCCGACGTTGTTGGGGATTTGGGTGTCATAACTGACGTTGATCGCATCGCTCATCAATTTGCTCCTTTGAAATCTTCACACGCGGCGCTTGTCGAACTGGCCGCGGATGCCGGTGCCGTAACGCTGCAATGCGCCGGTCTCACCGACCGCATTCGGGCGCTGGAATATCCAGTTCTGCCAGGCGGTGAGGCGGCCGAAAATGCGTGTCTCCATGGTCTCCGGTCCGGGAAACCGCAGGTTTGCTTCAAGACCGGTCATGGCATCGGGCGAGAAACTCGCGCGCTCCTCCAGGAAGACCCGGATTTCGTCGTCCCAGTCGATATCGTCATAGGCATACGTGACCAGACCCAGGTCACTGGCCGCATCAGCCGGCAGCGCCGTGCCGATTGCCGCGCGCGCGGCCTCGACCTGATCGGGCGTTCCCATAAAACGGGTCTCAAGCCGCGTCAGGTCGTTCGACATTGGATAGGGTCCGAAGCTGCCCGCCGTCAGGGTGATCGTGGCTTCGGGCCGGTTGTCGCCTTCGAACGCGCCATCGGCCATGTAGGACCGGTCGACGGCGAACAGGATTTCGGCGAGCGGGCCGGCGAAACAGCTTCCGGGCTCGACAAGCGCGACCAGCGAGCGCGAGGTCAGGTCGATGCGCTTGAGGATCCGCTTCCAATAAAGCAGGATTTCATGCGCAAGCCAGTCGCTGTCCCGAGTATCGAGCAGCAAACGCTCGTGGCCGATCACGGCCTGCGGATCGCCTGTCGCCTTGAAGACGATCGTCCCGATCTCCAGCTCGTTGAGCCGCAGGTGCAAGATGGCATCGTCCAATTCGCGGGCGCATCGCAGCATCCAGGTTTCGGCCCCGGCGCCATGCAAGGCCTCGGTGTCTGTCGGCGCACTGTCGTCCGGCGCCGTGATCGACATCGTCGCGAGCGCCCGCCCGCGATCGATATCGACCTCGACGGTAGAATAGGTGATTGAATTGCCGTCGGCGCTGAACTGGCGCTCAAGCGGCGTGAGGGCGATGCCGTTGCGCGCCGGCAATCTTTTGGACTTGGCGGCAAATTCCGCGGCCCGTTCCCCGACCACGTCATCGAATTTGCTGTTTGGCACCGCTTCATCGACCAGACGCCAATCCACCGCCCGCTTGCCCTTGACGCCTTCCTCGAGCGAGCAGAACACATCGGCCAGGTCACGGCGCACCTTGCGTTTGTCGGTGACCCGGGTCAGCCCGCCGGTGCCCGGCAGCACGGCCAGCAGCGGCACTTCCGGCAGCGCGACGTTCGACGTACTGTCATCGGCAAGCATGATGTGATCGCAGGCCAACGCCAGTTCATAACCGCCACCGGCACAGGCGCCCTTGACCGCGCACAGATAATGCTGGCCCGACTCATCGCCGGCCGCCTCGAATGTATTTCGGGTTTCGTTGGTGAACTTGCAGAAGTTCACCTTGTGGGTATGGGCTGCGCCGCCCAGCATGCGAATGTTGGCCCCGGCGCAGAACACGTTCGGCTTGCCCGATCTCAGCACGACGGCTTTGACTTCCGGGTGCTCGAAGCGCATTCGCTGCACCACGTCGGCCAGTTCGATATCGACCCCGAGATCGTAGGAATTGAGTTTCAGCTCATATCCCTCGAACAATCCGCCGGTTTCATCCACGTCCATGAACAGGGTGGCGATGTCGCCGTCGTAGGCAACGCGCCAGTGGCGATATTTCGAAGGGTCGGTCTGGAAGTCGATCCGTTTGTCCATGTCTCGTCTCTTTGGGAGGTATCTGATTTGCATTATAATGCTTAAAACCGGTTTGCCAAGCGAATTATCGAGCATCCCTGTTCGCCGGGTAAAAGGCTTAATTTTGGCGAAACTTAAAGATTCGCAATCAAAATCTCTCAAAACATGCAATTTAATGCACAATGCCATCAGTAAAGGCTGCAATCGACGAGACCGTCCGTTCAGGCTGCTCGATGTGGGGGCTGTGACCGCAATCGTCGAGCAGCGCGACGTCGACCGTAACCGTGGCGCCGCCGGTCAGTGCATCAAGCTGTGCTGCGGTCCCGTACTGATCCTGTTTGCCCTGAATGGCGAGCACCGGCACCCGCAGGCCGGGGATCGCTGCTTCGATGTTCCAACTGCGAAAGCCGGGGTCGAGCCAGGCATCGTTCCAGCCGCGAAAGGCCATGTCCGGATCGTTGTGCCGGCGGGCCAGCCGGGCGCGCAGATCGCCGGTCTCGTAGGCCAGTTTCGCCGCGGCGATGGCATCAAGCCCCATGGTCTCGGTGAAGAAGTGCGGCGCGAGCAGGCACAATCCGCACACCCGCGGATCATCGACGGTGCCGGCATAAATTGCGGCAATCGATGCACCATCGCTGTGACCCACAAGGATTGCCCGCCGCGGGCTGATTGCATCGAGGACCAGCGGCAGGATATCGAGCGCCTCGCGGGTCATGTAGTCGAGCGGACGGGGCAGGGCGGTCGGCCCGGAACGGCCGTAGCCATAACGTGAATAGGCAAAGACGCCGAAGCCGGTTGCCGAAGCCAGTCGTTGGGGAAACGCCTTCCAGCCGTCCACGCAGCCGAGCCCTTCATGCAGCAGCACGATGGTCGGCGCCTCGCCCGGCACCGGACCCCAGTGGACACATTCCAGCGCCCCGCCGTCCAGGTTCAGTTCGAACTTCCGGCCCGGCCTCAAATCCTGTGGCTTCGATGTCACCAGAGACTCCTGTTCAGCGGCGGTCCCATCCGGCGTTCATGACAGGAAATCGCCGAGCAGGGCGTTGAAGAGCGCCGGTTTCTCCATGTGCACAGCATGGGCGCAACCGGGCACGACGGCAAGGCTGGCATTGGGGATGTTCCGCCACAACAGCTCGATCTGGTGCCAGGCGTAACTGCGGTCGTGCTCGCCCCAGACGATCAGGGTAGGGCAGGCGATGGCCCCGAGATCGGCGCTGCGCGACCACGACGAGAAGGCATCGATACCGGCCAGGAGCGCCTGCAGCGAGGCCTTTTCGGCCAGCGCGGCGCAGGCTTCATAGCCCGGGGCGTTCTCGCCGTTGACGAACCAGGTTGCCGCAATGCGCCGGGCGGTTGCTCCCGCGCCATCGCTCCGGGCCCGGCGCTTGCTGTCTTCGAACGTCTCGAAACGGCCGGTCAGGTCGCTCTCGGCACCGGTGCCATACAGGACGAGCTTTTCGATCCGCTGCGGCACGCGGGCCGCCATCTCCTGAACGATCATTCCGCCCATCGAATGGCCGAGCAGGTTGCACGACGTGATGCCGCGCCGGTCGAGTTCGTTCAGCACGAATTCTGCAAACCCGGCGATGGTCTCCGGTGCGTCCATCCCAGCGTTGTCGCCGAACCCCGGCAGATCGACGGCAATAACGTCGCACCTGTCGCTAAGAGCCTCGTGCTGGCCCCTCCATTGGGCACTGCCGCCCATGAAGCCATGGACGAGGACCAGCGGTGTCACTTGCGCGCGCCCTGGACGATGCGATCGAGGATCATGGCGCAGAACAGGATCGAGAAGCCGGCGAGAATGCCCTGGCCGACGTTGGCGTACTGCAGCGCTTCAAGCACGTCCTCACCCAGGCCCTTGGCGCCGATCAGCGAGGCGACCACGACCATGGCCAGCGACAGCATGATGGTCTGGTTGATGCCGGCACGGATCGACGGGCTGGCGAGTGGTAAATCGACACGGGTCAGCAGATACCACTTGCTGCCGCCAAACGAGATCGCCGCCTCGCGGACATGTTCCGGCACGCCGCGCAGGCCCAGCACGGTGAGGCGCACCACCGGCGTACCGCCGAAGATCATGGTGGTGACGACGGCGGCAGGCTTGCCGGTGCCGAAAAAGGCGATTACCGGGATCATGAAGACGAAGGCCGGCATGGTCTGCATGAAATCCATGATCGGCTGAATGAACGAATAGAACCGCGGCCGGCGGGCGCAATACATGCCGAGCGGAATGCCGATGAGGATCGACAGACAGGCCGCGGTGCCGAGCAGGGCAAGCGTCGTCATCGCCTTTTCCCAGAAGCCGAGCAGGCCCATGTAGGCCAGGAAGGCGCCGGAATAAATCGCCGTGGTGACCCCGGCCGACAGCCAGGTCAGCAGCACGATGAAACTGGCGATAACGATCCACGGCGTACTGACGAAGATCACCTCCAGGGCATCGAGCAGCAGGCGGATGCAATAGGTGATGGCGTCGAACAGTGCATCGCCGTTGGTCACCGCCCAGGTGAAGAAGGCTTCGACCCACTTGATCGCCGTGAGCCTGATGGCCGGATCGGTCGGGAAGTCGGCCAACGCCGGATAGGCGCCGGGGAAGCTGTAATGCAGCATCGCGGCGATGACGATGATCACCACGAACAGTGCACTGAACACGATGTGCTTGAGCGGCATGCCGGACGGGATCGTGTTGTCGGACAGCCAGTCGGAAAACCGCGATTCCAGCACTGTGTTGGCAACCACCGATTGCACCGCCTTGACGGCAATGAGGATGCCGACCCCGGTCAGCGCGATCCAGATGCCTTGTTCTTCAAGCTGCTGGGCTTCCAGGCGAATGCCGCCAATGGCGTCTTCCAGGGATTCCACTGTGCGCTTGTAGACATCGGCCTTGTCGGAATTGTTCTCGATGGCCGAGGCCAGTTGCTGCTTGCGCAGTGCCAGCGTGCCTTCGATCGAGGCGATGCGGTCACGCGCCCCGGCAGCGAGATCGCCGAACAGGCCGAGGGCGATCTGTACGAAACCGATGGTTTCGACGACCAGAAAGGCAACGGCCCAGTTCCACAACCCGCGTGCGCCAAACCAGATGGGGCCAAACAGTCCAGCCATGGCATTGAAGGTTGCGGTAAAGCCGGATTGGTTGCCGATGTGGTCGAACTGGCGGACATAGTAGTCCGGGTTGGTGCGGACAAACTCGGCAATCTGCTCGCGGCGCTCGGCGGCGAGCGCCTCGGCAGCGGCGGCGCGATCGGCAAGGGCGTCTTCAGCGAGCGTTGCGTCGGTCATGATACTTCGGTCCCCTCGATCACCGTGCGCAGAAGGTCGCGGCGGGTGATGACGCCGACATCGTTGCCCCCATCCTCGACGACGATCGGTGCGTCGTCGTCGATTGCCATGTGAATGAGGGTGCTCAGCGCCTCACTTTCGTTGACCCGCGGTGTCGCCTTGGTGATCTTGCCGCCACCGGCTTCAAATTCGGCTATCGGTCGCATGACGGCATGGGCGCGCACCACTTTCAGCCGCGAGATGCCGGCGACGAACTCGGCGACATAGTCATCGGCCGGGTGCATGACGATCTCTTCCGCCGTCCCGATCTGAACCACGCGACCGTCGCGCATGATGGCGATGCGGTGGCCGACGCGCACTGCCTCGTCTAGGTCGTGCGTGATGAACACGGTTGTCTTTTTAAGGATGTGCGACAGGCGGATGAACTCGTCCTGCAACTGGCGCCGGATCAGCGGATCGAGTGCCGAGAACGGTTCGTCCATCAACAGCACGTCCGGGTCGGCGGCGAGCGCCCGGGCGAGACCGACGCGCTGCTGCATGCCGCCGGAAAGCTCGTGAGCGAACTTGTTGCCCCAGGCGCCGAGTTCGACGATGTCGAGAATCTTGGCCGCCTGCCGGAGGCGGTCGTTCTTGTTGACCCGGCGGATTTCCAGCGGCATCGCCACATTGTCGAGCACCGAGCGGTGCGGCAGCAGGGCGAAGTTCTGGAACACCATGCCGATCTTGCGGTTGCGGAACGACTGAAGGTCGCCGTGACCAAGCGACATAACGTCGATGCCCTCGATCAGGATCTTGCCGGCGGTCGGTTCAAGCAGCCGGTTGAAGTGGCGCACCAGAGTCGACTTGCCGCTGCCGGACAGGCCCATGACGCAGAAGATTTCACCACGATTGACGTCCAGGCTGACGTCGGCCACGCCGACGACGGCGTTGAACTTGCTCAGCACCTCGGACTTGCCGAGACCCTCCTGCTTGATAGCGGCAAGCGCGGCATCGGCGTTATTGCCGAAAATTTTCCACACCCCGGAAATCTCGATCATCGTATTGGCTGATCTGCCGTGCGCCGTTTCGGACACTTTTCCGCCCTCGTTTGCCGCCCCCGCTGTGATGCAAACGCGGCACCGCAGTTAACTGCCGGTGCCGCGTCTGGCTTGTCGTTTTATGCCTTACAGACCAAGCCAGGCGTCAACGCGCTTGGGGTTGGCCTCGATCCATTCCTTGGCAACCTCGGCTGGATCGCGGCCGTTGCCCGAAATCTCAAAGGCAAAGCTGGAGACGTCATCAGCGGTCAGCTGGAAGCGCTCGAAGAACTCGGTGATCGCCGGCGAGCGCTCTTTCAGCGAGTTCGACCAGGCAATCTGCACGTTCTTCAGTGCATCCTTGGTGGCGACCTTCGACTTGTTGTACCAGTCGGGATCGTCCGACGGCTGCACCATGATGTAATTGGCCGGATCGTACTTCGGCTCGCTCAACATCTGCACGTCGAACATGTACCAGATGGCGTGTGGCTTGTAGCAGTAGAAGGCATAGCCCTCGTCCTTGGCGATCGAGTCCTTGACGCGCGCCGTCTTGACGCTTTCTTCGGCCCGGACCGGTTCGATGAAGTCGAGCAAACCGTAGTCGCGCGCCTTGACCTCGTTGACGTTGGCCGAGGCCCAGCCTGGTGCGCCGATCCACATCTCGCCCTTGCCGTTGCCGTCGCTGTCCATCTTGGCGGCGACGTCCGGGCGGCCGAGATCGGCGATATCGGTGATTTTGTTGGCTTCACCGAATTTCTTCGATACGCAGAACCCCTGGTTGCCCTCATACGGGTTCTTAGACAGGGTGACGGTCTTGGTGCCATCGACATACTTCTTGGTAAAGGCTTCCTGGTTCGGCAGCCAGACGTCCGGGTGCACGTCGATGTCGCCCTTGCCCTGGTCCATGGCCTGGAAGATGGTGGCGTTATTGCCCGGCACCATACCGGCCTCGCCGCCGATGCGGGTTTCGACGACCGCCTTCAGCAAATGCGCGATGGCCTGCGCACCGGTCCACGACGGCACGCCGATGTTGACCTTTTCTGCCGACAGTGCAGTGCTGCTCAACAGCGCCAGGGCGGCGGCTGCGGTTAGCGACCTGAGTGTGTGTTTCATGGTTTCCTCCCTTGATGGAATGCATGCCGGACACGTCCGGCGTTTCGACGAATTCAATCTGAACCTTGCAGGATTGCGTCCTCATAGGCAAACAGCGCGCAAGCCCCACCGGTGTGCAGGAACAGCACATTGTCGCTGGGTTTGAAGAAACCCTGCCGCACAAGGCCGATCAGGCCGGCCATGCCCTTGCCGGAGTAGACCGGATCGAGAAGGATGCCTTCGTTCTGTGCCGTCAGGGATATGGCTTCCAGGGTCGATGCGGCGGGCTGGCCGTAACCGGCCCCGACATAGCGGTCGTCAACAAAGATCTTGCTGGCCCCGATGCCCGGACCATCCAGTTTCGCAAGCGTCTGCTTGGTGAGGCCGAGGACAGCTTCGATCTGGCGCTCGCGTGGTTGGCGGACACTTATGCCCATCACCGGCAAATCCCAGCCCAATGTGTGAAATCCGGCGACCAGTCCCGCCTGGGTGCCGGTGCTGCCGGTCGCCATGACCAGCCATTGCAGCGACAGACCGTCGCTGGCGCACTGCTGCATGATTTCCTGGGCGCAAGCCGCGTATCCCAGAGCACCGGTCGCATTGGATCCGCCGCCAGGGATGAAATATGGCCGGTGCCCCTTGACCCGCAGGCGCTCGGCCGCCGCAAGGCCTTCGGCGTTCATGTCAAGGCCGGGCGGGCGGAACTCCAACGTCGCGCCGAACACCTTGTCGAGAAACACATTGCCGGTCTGCTCGTACTGGTCGTTGCGATCCGGCACCCGGCGTTCCAGCAAGGCATGGCATTTCAGCCCGGCGCGGCAGGCGGCGGCCGCGGTCTGGCGAACATGGTTCGATTGCACCGCGCCCTGGGTGACCAGCATGTCGGCATTCTGGGTCAGGGCGTCTGCGACGAGAAACTCCAGCTTACGGGTCTTGTTGCCTCCGGTCGCCAGGCCGGTGCAATCATCGCGCTTGATCAAGAGATTTGGACCGCCGAGGCTCTCGCTCAGCCGGACCATCGGCTCGATCGGCGTTGGCCGGTGGCACAAGGCCAGGCGGGCGAAGCGATCGAAGTCGATTTGCGGCACGTCTTGCGTATCTGCTGCTGCCAGGGTCATGGGCGCTCCCGATTGCTCTGCGACGGACACCACAGCGTGCGGCATATGTCCGATTGCTTCCAATGTTATGTTTACCTAACATTATGCAAGAAATGCATGAGAGTAGTGTGGATGGATTTTTCGTGGTTTAAGGATTTGGCCAATCTGGCCCAGACCGGCAATTTCTCCCAGGCCGCAGAGCTGGGAAATATCAGCCAGCCGGCATTCAGCCGGAGGATCAAGGCGATTGAGACCTGGGTTGGCGCGACCCTGGTCGAGCGGTCCAAGCACCCGGTCTCGCTGACCAGCGCCGGCACCCAGATGCTCGAAGCCGGCCTGCAGGCGCTGGCCCGGCTGGAGACCGAGCGCCGGCAAATTCGCGAAGCCCAGTCGCTGCCGGACAAATATGTCGTCACCTTCGGCGCCCAGCACTCGATCGGCTGGCGGT
>JAHEJE010000380.1 GCA_024639035.1 Alphaproteobacteria bacterium | reverse complement strand
AGCCTGTTCGCCCACGGCATTCACCTGAGCGAGCGCGAATGCACCCGCCTCAGCGAGACCGGATCGACGGTGGTGCACTGCCCGACCTCCAACACCTTCCTCGGCTCTGGCCTGATGCGCTTTGAACACATCCGCGATGCCCGCCGCCCGGTCGGCCTCGGCGTCGCGACCGACGTTGGCGGCGGCACCAGTTTTTCCATGCTGCAGACGCTCGGCGAGGCCTACAAGGTCGGCATGTTGACCGGCCACAGGTACACCGCCGCCGATCTGTTGCGCATGGCGACGCGGGGCAATGCCGCAGCCATCGGCCTTGCCGATGAAATCGGTGCGCTTGAGGCCGGCAAGTGGGCCGACGCCGTGGTGCTGAGCGCCGAGGCAACCCCGGCAATGGCCTCGCGGTTGCAAGTGTCGGAAACGCTCGAGGACATTCTGTTTTCCCTCATAATCATGGCAGATGACCGCGCCGTCGCCGCGACGTACATTGCCGGGCGCAAGGTATATGAGTGGCAGGGAGGCCGTGAATGAATGCAAGTCGTTCCCCTCCCCCTTGTGGGGAGGGGCTAGGGGTGGGGGCTGAGTCGAGAGTATTCACAGACCCCTTGCAACACTGCACCTCCGCAACCCCACCCGGTCAGCGCTGTTGCGCTGCCCACCCTCCCCGCAAGGGGGAGGGTAAAGAGCTGCAAACAATGAGTGCCTCAAGATGACCAAAAACTACCCCCGCGATCTGATCGGCTATGGCCGTTCCGGCCTCGACCCGCAATGGCCCGGCGAGGCTTATGTCGCCGTGCAGTTTGTCATCAACTATGAGGAGGGCGGTGAGAACTGCATTCTTGATGGCGATGCGGCGTCGGAAGCCTTTCTATCCGAAGTCGTCGGCGCGGCACCCTGGCCCGGCCAACGCCACATGAACATCGAGTCGATGTACGAATACGGCGCGCGCGCCGGCTTCTGGCGGCTGTGGCGGCTGTTCGCGGCAGCCGAGGTTCCGGTCACTGTTTTTGGGGTCGCACGAGCGCTGGAACGCAACCCGGCGGCCGTTGCGGCGATGCGGGACGAAGGCTGGGAAATCGCCAGCCATGGCCTGCGCTGGATCGAGTACAAGGATTTCGCCCGCGAAGACGAGGCCGCGCACATGAACGAGGCGATCCGCATCCATGAGCGGGTGACCGGCGAACGGCCTCACGGTTGGTACATCGGGCGCTGCTCTGCCCACACCACCGAACTGGTGATGGAGGAGGGCGGTTTCCTCTATTCCTCCGACAGCTATGCCGACGATCTGCCCTACTGGATCGACGGGCCCAAGGGCAAACACCTGATCGTGCCCTATTCGCTCGACACCAACGATGCCCGCTTCTGCGCCCCGCCGGCGTTTGGTACGGGGGAAGCTTTCTTCACCTACCTGCGCGAGACCTTCGACATGCTCTATGAAGAGGGCAGGGCCGGCGCGCCGAAGATGATGAGCATCGGCCTGCACTGCCGCCTGGCCGGCAAGCCGGGCCGCGCCCACGGCCTGAAGCGCTTCATCGAGCACGTCAGGGCGCATGACCGCGCCTGGCTCCCCCGCCGCATCGACATCGCCCGGCACTGGCATGAGGTGCACAAGGCACCCTAACGCTTGAAAGTGATCGGCACGCCGGCTTCGGCTTGATTTGCTTCGAACACCGTCTTGCCGTCCTCGACGATGCGCAGGGTCAAGTCACCGTTGCCGGACAGCTTTTGCACCGTACAGCTTTCGACCCGCACCGCGTTGACCATCATGGTGTTGTTGCCAAGCCCGTTGTCCTCAAGCGGATAGTCCCGCGTCTTGCCGTTGCTCTGCATGATCGTGCAGGTGCCGGCATAGCGAATAGGCGGCGCGGAAAAGCCGAAGATATTGACCTGCAATGTGACTTCGGGCGGCGCATCCGCATTGACCAGTTCCCGGGTCATGCCGGTGAAATAGTAGGCTCCGTCATGTGCGCCATAAGGCGCCCGCGTCTTGCCGTCGAGAACCACGTAGCCGAGCAATTCGAGGTTCGGACTGTATTCATACCCTTTTTGTACGTAGGTGGCATTGAAGTCGGGCGGCAGATCCTCAAAGTCGATTGTCGACGGCTCCCGCCGTGCCAGCATCGGCAAGATCCGCTGGTCGTACATCTGGACAATCTCGTCATCGGCACCGGCGAGATGGAAAAGATTACGGATTTGTTGTTGCTTGTCGGTAGCGGAAAACGCGGCCTGGATCCGTACTTTGAATGCATCAAGGTCTTGCGCCTGGACCGGAAGACCCATGCAGACCATGAGCAGGAGCGAAATGAGGATGCGCTGGTTCATTGCGGGCAGTCTCGTTGGAAGGGATCAATGTCCTGCGCATACTAGCGCCCGCGCCTTGCCGCCGGGTTTCCGGGGCGTTCAAATTGTTGTGTAGACAGCCTCAACCGGCCAGAGTGACCGCTTCCGCCGGGTTTTGCGGGAACCACAGCTCCTGCAGGTTCTCTCCACCGCCGGCGCGGTCGACGACGAGGAAGTCGCTGTCGGGCTGA
>JAHEJE010000379.1 GCA_024639035.1 Alphaproteobacteria bacterium | reverse complement strand
CCAGGTCGTCCAGCGCGCTTGCCTGAATGCGCTCGACCTGATCGGCCATGACCTTTAAGGCCTTGGCCTGTTCGGCATTCCCTTCCACAAAGGCCTGCATCGCGCGCTCCAGCATTTCTCCAGCATCCGCTGCCATGTTTTCCATCGCCGCCGCAAGATTGTGATCCGGCGGCGACGACAGGCGCGTCGCCACGCGCGAGATACTGACCGCGTAGTCGCCGATCCGCTCCAGTGCGATGACCGCACGGATGGTGGCCGACATCAGGCGCAGATGGCCCGCGCTGGGCAGATGTCGAACGATGAAACGATGACAATCGCGGTCGACTTCACGCACGGCGCGATTGATTTCACCGTCACCCAGCACGGTCAGGTTGGCCAGTTTCTTATTGCCGGTGCGCACCGCATGCACCGCGTTCTTCAGGGCCTCCCCAACCATCGCGGCTATAGCCGCGGTGTTGTCACGAATGTCTTGCTCGTCCTGTTCCAGACGTTTTTCGTAATGCTTCATGGCTATAGTCCCGATGAGCTGACTTACTTCCGTTGATGATCCGGGCTCAGTTGCACTTGACCGGGCGCACCGGGGCATAACCCTTGTTAAAGATGATGCACTGACCTTCGTCACTCATGATCCAGTCCATGTAGGTCTTGATGTCGCCCTGCGGCTCGCCGTTGGTGTACATCATCAGCGGACGTGCGACCGGGTACGAACCGTCACCGGCGGTTTCCACGCTGGGTGAGACACACGGCGCACCGCCCTTGGAGATGCAGGCCATCTGGAGATGATCGGTGGCATACGCCAGACCGCTGTAGCCGATGGCGCAGGGGGTCTTCTCAACCAGGTCCACGACGTCCTTGGAGCCGTGCATGTCGAGGGTGCCCTGACGGAATTTGTTGCCCTTACCCAGCACCGCCTTTTTGAAGTAGGCATAGGTGCCGGAGTTGTTCTGGCGGCTGACCACCACGATCTTGTCGTCGCAGCCGGGCACGGTGACGCCCAGGTCCGACCATTTGGTCACCTTGCCCTTGCGGGCATAGATATCGGCCAGCTGCTCGAGGGTATAGGTTGTCATGGGATTGTCTTTGTGGATGAACACGGCCAGGGCGTCATAGCCGACGACATGCTCGACCGGGTCCTGGCCGCGGTCCTTGGCCATCTTCTTTTCCTTGTCCTTCATCTTGCGGCTGGCGTTGGCGATATCCACCGTGCCGTTGATCATGGCCGCAATGCCGGTACCCGAACCGCCGCCGCTGACGGCGATGGCGATATCTTTGTTGATGTCCTGGTACGCCTCGGCCCATGCCTGGGCGACGTTGACCAGGGTGTCCGAACCCTTGTTCTGCAAAACGGTACGTGCATCGGCACTGGTTGCAAACACTGCCAGCATCGAGGCGGCAAAGATCATCGGCTTGCGAAAGTTCATCGGTTCACTCCTCAGGAAGGAAAATTGTTTTGGCTGAAAAAGCGGAATTCCGGCGCGCCGACAACCCCGAATTTTTCAGCAGGGTTGTAAAGGTATTTCAGAGGAATGAAATCAGGTTGAAAGATTTGTGAAGTTTTTTTAAAGCCGGGCCGGCCACTGCTGGCCACAGTTCAGATGGGCAGGTCGGGCTCAGGCGGGCGCAGCCCGCCCTACCGATCCCTGTGCGGTCGGTTCAAACAGGGAACATGAAATCGCGGTCGACCGGCCTGAAGTTGCCCATGGCACCCATGGCGTCCAGCATGCTGATCAGGAAGGAAGTCGCCGACAGCCGGCCCAGCCCGCCCACCATGCAGCTCGCCTCGCCAAAGGTGACGTTTGCATCGCGCCGACCCTTGGGTGCCACCAACAGACCCGGTACGGGGTCCCCGCAATGGCGCCCGAAATTGCTGTCGGTGGAATGATCGCCGGTCACCCCGATCACCAGATCGGAAAGCGGCAGCCCGTCCAGGACCCGGTCAATCCGCTCGAGGCAGGCCTTTTTTCCTTCGGCGTCACGGTCATGCGCGGCGATATCCGGGCCCTTGATATGCAGAAAGACCAGGTCGTGGTTTTCAAGCGCCTTCAGCGTCGCCGCCACTTTGCCATCCAGATCCGTCTGCGGCAGCGCGGTGAATCCAGGCTCACTGAGGGTCTTGAAACCGAACAGATTTCCGAGACCCGCCACGGTGTGTTCACCGGCCACCACCGCGGCATTCAATCTGAGATGCGTCACCAGGTTGCGCAACCGGGCACACTCTCCGGCGCTGCGCGTCAGGATGCCATTGGCCGGAAACAGGCCCTCCACGTCGCGCCGGAGATTCACGGGGTGGCTCACCAGTCGGCGATACGCCTCGCGGACGAAGCAGTTGACGGCATCCGCCGTGCGCACCGCCGACTGCTCGCGGCCGTCCCTCGCCCGGGCCAACTGGACGCCATGCCCCTCACGCCCACTCCCGGGATCGGTGTCGGTAAATCCGGCCGACAGGCCGGCTCCGCGCAGGCGAAGGACCGCGCGATGCTGCGTTGCAGGGTAAAGATCGCCCGTAATCCCGTCACCCAGCTGCAGATCCCGCA
>JAHEJE010000100.1 GCA_024639035.1 Alphaproteobacteria bacterium | reverse complement strand
CGGCCGCGTCAACCGCATGTCGTTGACCGAGAGCTCGCCTCCCGCGCCATGATACGCGCTCTCGCCGCGCTGCTGGTCTTCGGAGCGTTTGAACAGCGGCAGGACGTCGGCCCAGCCCCAGCCGCGGTTTCCCAATTGGCGCCATCGGTCATAGTCTTCCGGCTGGCCGCGCACATACAGAAGGCCATTTAGCGAGCTCGATCCGCCTAGCACCTTGCCGCGCGGCCACTGCAGCTTGCGCCCGCCCAATCCCCCATCTGGAAGCGTTTCGTAGCACCAATCGACGCTCGGGTTGTGCATCGTCTTGAAGTACCCCACCGGAATGTGGATCCACGGATTGATGTCGCGCCCACCGGCCTCCAGCACCGCCACTTCGGCCTTGCCGTCTGCACTCAGGCGGTTGGCGATCACGCAGCCCGATGAGCCGGCGCCGACAACGACATAGTCAACTTCACAAATGGCCATCAACGGATCCCGGAGCATGCACAGCCCTTATCGGTAACCGCGTTGCATGGCGATTGTCCAGCCGCTTTGCTGTCGTCCTGCTGCCCCTTCAAACAGCAGGCTGCTGTAGCAGCATTCATCTGTTGTTCATCTCGGAAATGTGAAAAAGAGTTCATCCGCGCTGTTGCGCGACAAATTACGAGGACTCGTATCATGACAATCAAACTTAAAGCAGTGGTTTTCAGCGCCGCATTGGCCGTAGGTGGAATGACGACGGCAATCATGCCGAGCACCGCTTCGGCAATGACCCTGAACCTGAGCCCGATGCTGGCTGCAACCCAGGGCGTTGAAACCGCCAATTCGGTGGAGAAGGTCGGACACCGCCGCACGCGCCGGCACCGCCGCGCCCATCGTCGGTTCTATTACAGCCATCGCCGCCACGGCCGGCGTTACCGCCATCGCCGCGGTCGCCATGTGCACTACCATAATGGCTATTACTACGCCGCGCCGTTCTGGCTCGGTGCCCTGGCCATCGGTTCCGCCATCCATCAGCCTTACTACCATCCGCCGGCACGCCGTCACAGCAGGCATGTCCGTTGGTGCCTCAACCGGTATCGTTCCTACCGGCCGGCTACGGACACTTTCCGCGGTTATGATGGCTACGACCATCGCTGCCGCAGTCCCTATCACCGCTAGCGGCTGAAGCTGCCCCGGCAGCACCTGATCAACGCAAGCAAATGCCGCGCCCTGGCTGCGCGGCATTTTTCGTGCTGTTGACCGGATCGCCGGAGTGCCCCTAAGTGGCAGGGCACTTGACGGGAAATTGCGGGCGGGTAGGCCAATGGATGAAGTCTTGTATGAACTGCGCGGCTGCACCGGCCTGATAACGCTGAACCGGCCGCAGGCCCGGAACGCGCTGACCTTCGCGATGTACGAGGAACTGGCGCGCCTTTGCCGGCGCATCACGCTGGGCGGTGAGGTCAAGGCGCTGATTGTGACCGGCGCCGGCGATCGCGCTTTTGCCGCGGGCACCGACATGGCGCAGTTTCGTGGCTTCAGCGATCCGCAGCATGCCCTCGACTACGAAGCCAGGATGGATCAGGTCCTGAGCGACATCGAAGCCTGCCCGGTGCCGACGATTGCCGCCATCACCGGCGCCTGCACCGGCGGCGGCGGCGCCATTGCGGCGGCATGCGACATCCGCATTTGCGATGCGCAACTGAAGTTCGGTTTCCCGATTGCCCGCACCCTGGGCAATTGCCTGTCGGTGGCCAACCTCAACCGGCTGTCGGTCCTGGTCGGTCACGGCCGGCTGCGCGAGATCATCCTCACCGCGCGTTTGATCGAGGCCGATGAGGCCTTGGCGATCGGTCTGGTCAGCCAGGTCTTGCCGGATGCAGCCTCGGTCCGCGCCCGCGCCGGTGAACTGGCCGACGCGATGGCCGGCCATGCGCCGCTGACCATCCGCGCCACCAAGGAGGCATTGCGGCGCCTGCGCGTCGACGGTCCTGGCGCCGATGCCAGCGACCTGATCGTCGAGTGCTACATGAGTGCCGACTTCAGGCAAGGCATGGAAGCCTTTCTCGCCAAGCGCACGCCCGCCTGGAAGGGCCGATAGTCCGACTACAGCGCGACCGGCAGGTTGAGGAACCCCCTGAATCGGGCGCGGCCGCCACGGCGGGGCGAGCCTGCCGGTTTGTAGTTGGGATAGCGCGCCAGAAACCGTGCAATCGCGACTTTGCCTTCGAGCCGCGCCAGCGACAGCCCGGCGCACAGGTGCGCGCCGCCGGCAAAGGCCAGGTGCTTGTTGGGTCGGCGGGTGATGTCGAGCCGATCGGGTTGCTGGAACTGGGCCGGATCGCGGTTGGCGGCCCCGATGCACAAGGTCAAAAGGCTGCCCGGCGCCATGTCGACCCCGCCGATGGTGACCGGTTCGACGACCCGCCGGTTGCCCAGCTGGTTGGAGCTTTCAAAGCGCAGGAACTCCTCCACAGCACTGTCGATCAGTTCCGGATCGTCGATCAATCGGCGGCGGGCATCGGGCCATTCGATGAGCAGTTGCAGGGCATTGCCGATCAGGTTTGTCGTGGTCTCGTGGCCGGCGTTGAGGATAAAGATGCAGTTGTGCAGCAGCTCTACCTGGCTGAGACGCTCGGTGTCCGTCTCTTCGCCGATCAGCCGCGTCAGGACGTCGCTTTGCCGATCGCCCGGATGTTTGCGCCGATCGGCGATCAGGTCTTCCAGATAGGTGCAGAAATCGCGCACCGACCGGTTGCCGAGATCGTGCTGCTCCTGTGTCAGCACCGGCTCCAGTGCCCCCAGGATGGCCAGCGACCAGCCGCGCAAAGGCAGGCGGTCGGCATGCGGCACGTTGAGCAGGTTGCCGATAACCTCAACCGGAATTGCCGCCGCATAGTCCTCGATCAGGTCCGGCGCCGGGTTGTCGGCAAGGGCATCGAGAAGGCCGTCGACCAGGGCGGTCAGGCCCGGTTCGAGATCGGCGATGGCGCGCGGGCTTAACGCCCCGACGATCATCTTGCGCACCCGGGTGTGCAGCGGCGGATCGTTGAAGACCAGCGAGTGGGTATGGTGTTCGTACAGCGGTGTGTCGCCGAACTTGGGTTTGAACTCGATCCGCTTGTCGGAGCTGAAACGACGGGTATCGCGGTAGATCCGATTGAGATCGTCGTAGCGGGTCAGAAACCAGGAGCCATCGGGGCAGCGGTGCACCGGCGACGCCTGCTGTAGCGCGCGATAGATCGGATAAGGATTTTCGTAGAACGACCGCGGGAGATGGCGCGGGTCGAAAGCCTTCAGATCAGGGTCGCTCTGGGTCATGCTTGTCAGGTCCGGACAACGTTTCGCGGTGCCAAAACTTGCCCGGTGCACCAGAAAGTTGCAAGCGCAACTATTTGCTTGAAGTCGCCAAATCCATAAAATAGGGTGGATCGAGTATGCTGGTGCCGCCTGCCAGGGGCCGGCCCGCTGCTGCACGGCAGACCTAGCTTAAAGGGAGAACACATAAATGCGTATTACGGGATTTGTCGCCGGCATTGCCTGCGCCGCCGCCATGACGGTCACTTCGGCAGTGTCGTTTGCCGCCGAAACACTGGTCATTTCAAGCTGGGCACCGCCCACGCACGGCATGAATGCACTGATGTGGCCACGGCTGACCAAGATGATCGAAGAGGCAACCGACGGCCGGGTGACGGCTGAGATCAAATACAAGCTGGCGCCACCGCCGGCCCAGTTCGATCTGGTACAGGACGGTGCGGCCGACATGACCTGGATTTTCCACGGCTACAACCCTGGTCGCTTCGTGGCCACCAAGCTGATCGAACTGCCGGGCTACACCGGAACTGCCGAGGCCGCCTCGGTGGCCTATTGGCGCGCATATGAGAAGTATCTGAAGGGTGCGAACGAGCACAAGGGCGTCAAGCTGATCGCCCTGCACACCCATGGTGTTGGTGTTCTGCACAGCGACAAGAAGGTGACCTCGCTGGATGACATCAAGGACATGAAGCTGCGCCTCGGCGGCGGCGTTTCCGGCGATGTCGGCACGGCCCTCGGCGCCACCGGCATTCGTGTCCCGGCACCGAAGGTCTACGAAACGCTTGCCTCCAAGGCGGCGGACGGGGTGATGATGCCGATGGAGGGCCGCAAGGGCTTCAAGCTGACCGAGGTTTCGGCAAACGTCTATCAGATGCCCGGCGGCGGTTTTTATCGCGGATCCTTTGCCCTGATCATGAATGCGGACCGCTTCGACAGCCTGTCTGCCGACGACAAGGCGGCGCTTGACAAGGTGTTCGGAGAAGCAGCGTCGCAGATGGCCGGCAAGGTCTGGGATGAGATCGACGCCATTGGGCTGGAAGTGACCAAGACTGCCGAAGGCAACTCCATCAATGATGCCAGCGAGGCCGATCAGGCCAAATACGGCGAGATTGCCAAGGCGATCAGCGAAAAGGTGATCGCCGAGGTGGCGGCCAAGGGCATCGATGCCCAGGCTGCGGTTGACTTCATAGCCGCCGAGATGGCCGCACACGGCAACTAGGATAAGGGCCCGGCGGTTTCGATCACCATTGCGCGGCAGTCAACCGGGAGTGCAGATTGGCTGGGGAAATGAGCGACGCTGATGCCAGGCGGCCGGCCGAATGGCTCGGCCGCCTGCCGTCTTTGCTGGCGGCGCTGGTGCTGTTTGCGCTCATGGGCATGACGTTCTTCGACGTCGTCCTGCGTAGCCTGTTCAACAATCCGATCGAAGCGGCCACCGAATTGACCCGCCTGTTCATGGCGATCATCGTGTTCTCATCGCTGCCGGTGGTGTCGTGGAAAGGCGGCCACATCGTCGTTGATCTACTCGATGGCTGGTTCGGACCCGCCGGCGCGCGCATTCGCGATTGCCTGGTCAATTTGCTGAGCGGGCTGTGTCTGCTGTGGCCGGCGCTGCGGGTCTGGCAACTTGCCGACCGGGCACGCGAATACGGCGATGTGACGGAGTATCTTCACATTCCGCAGTTCTACATCGCCTATTTCATCTCGATTGCAACTTTTGCCACTGCCCTGGTGTTGTTGTTGCGCGGAGTGCTGTTCGGTTTTGCGCCCCGCCGAATGTCCGGCAATCACCCGACCGCAGGTCCGGCGGAGCCCGACAGCGAGCGCGGGTCCTAGACATGCTGCTGTCCTGTCTCGGCTTTGTCGCAGTGCTGATTCTGGTGTTTTTACGCATGCCGATCGCCGTGGCCATGGGGCTGGTCGGCATCGTCGGTTATGCCTATCAGACCTCGGCGCATGCCGCCATTTCGATGGCGTCGCGCCTTGTCATCGACACCGCACAGGATTATGGCCTGTCGGTTGTTCCGTTGTTCATCCTCATGGGGTTGTTCGTCAACAAGGGCGGGCTGTCGCGTGAACTCTATCGCGCCTCCTATGCCTTTCTCGGCCATATGCGCGGCGGTCTGGCGATGGCGACAATCGTCGCCTGTGGCGGCTTCTCGGCGATTTGCGGTTCATCGCTGGCGACGGCAGCGACGATGTCGAAGGTCGCCATGCCGCAGATGCGCAAGTTCGGTTATGCCGATTCCCTGTCGGCCGCATCGATTGCCGCCGGCGGCACGCTCGGCATCCTCATTCCGCCGAGCGTCATTCTGGTCATCTACGGCCTGTTGACCGAGACCAGTATCGGCAAGCTGTTCATGGCCGGTGTGGTGCCCGGTCTTCTCGGCATTGCTCTCTACCTGGTCGCGGTGCGCTTTACCGTCTGGCGCAGGCCGCAGACCGGGCCGCAGGGAGAACGATCGGGCTGGCGCGAGCGCGGTTCGGCTCTGGCCGGAGTGTGGGCGGTCCTGTTGTTGTTTTTCATCGTGATCGGCGGGCTTTACGGCCTGTTCAACGTCTATCCCTTGAACATTGCCTTTTCGCCCACCGAGGCGGCCGGCATTGGCGCGTCCGGCGCATTTCTGATCGCACTCGCCCGCGGCACCCTGTCGGTGAAGGACACGATCGAGGTGCTCACCGAGACTGCGCACACGACGGCCAGCCTGTTCGCCGTCCTGATCGGCGCCTGGGTGTTCTCGAACTTCGTCAACCGGGCCGGTCTGCCGGAGGAACTGCTTGACCTGGTGACCCGGCAGGGGCTGTCGCCGACGCTGGTCATCCTGTTGATCCTGTGTGTCTACATCGTGCTTGGCTGCATCCTCGAAAGTCTGTCGATGCTGCTGCTGACGGTGCCGATCTTCTTTCCCCTGGTGGTCAGCCTCGGATTCGATCCGGTCTGGTTCGGCATCATTGTCGTCGTCGTGACCGAGATCAGCCTGATCACGCCGCCGGTCGGGCTCAACGTGTTCGTCCTCAAGGGGGTGTTGGGTGATATCTCCACCGGAACGATTTTTCGCGGTGTCACGCCGTTCTGGATCGTCGACATCATCCGCCTGCTGCTGCTGCTGCTGTTTCCGGCCCTGGCGTTGTTTCTGCCGATGACCATGTCCGGTTGAAGATTTTCGACTTTGCGATACCGACGATCGTGGGCTAGGCTTGACCCTACGTGCCGACATTGGCACGCATTCGAAATAGGGGGTAATCTCATGGAAGGTTTAATCGCACAGGTCATCGGTGGCGCCATTGGCGGCAACGCTGGCGGCAATATTCTCAAGGGCTCGAACATGGGCACGCTCGGCAACACCATTGCCGGCGCGCTCGGCGGCGCTGCCGGCGGTTCACTGCTCGGCGGCTTGTTCGGCGGAATGGCTGGCGATGCCGGCGGCGGCATGGACATCGGTGCCCTGGCCGGACAGTTAGTTGGCGGCGGTATCACCGGCACCATCGTTCAGGTCGTTGTCGGTATGATCGTCAACAAGATGAAAGGCTGATTGGCCCGAAACTGCTCAACGCAAACAAGAAGAAGGCGCTGTCTATCACCAGCGCCTTCCCTGTTTTTTTGCCGCCTGCTCGGTGCTAAAGCTGGCGCGCCGAAAAGGTATCGCACTGGCGCATGTCGCCGGTCTGCAAACCCTGCTTGAACCAGCGGACCCGTTGCGCCGACGAGCCATGGGTGAAGCTCTCCGGCACCACTTGACCCGTCTGGCGGCGCTGCAGCCGGTCGTCGCCTATGGCGCTTGCAGCATTCAGTCCCTCTTCGATATCGCCGCGTTCCAGAATGTCCTGGTTGTCACGCGCCCAGATACCGGCCAGGCAATCGGCCTGCAGTTCCATGCGCACCGACAGTTCGTTGCCTTCCGCCTTGGAAACCCGCATCCGGGTCTGGGTCACTTTTGCGGCAATGCCGAGCAGGTTCTGGATATGATGCCCGACCTCGTGGGCGATTACATAGGCTTGGGCGAAATCGCCCGGCGCCCCGAGTTTTGTCTGCATGTCGCGGTAGAACGACAGGTCGATATAGACCTTGCTGTCGGCCGGACAGTAGAACGGCCCCATCGCTGCTTGCGCTGCGCCGCAGGCCGAATTCACGAAGCCGGAAAACAGCACCATCTTCGGCGCCTGGTAGCGCTTGCTCTGGCCTGCGAATTGCTTGGTCCAAGTCTCCTCGGTTGTTGCCAGGACCTTGGAGACGAACGTCTTCATTTCATCCTGCTGGGCAGTGGTCGGCTGCTGGGTTTTCGGCTGCTGATACTCGACCTGGCTTGGCACGCCGCCGCCGCCGCCGAGCAGCATTTCAAGTGGATTGATGCCGAACAGGAAGCTGATGATCACGATGATGATGATGCCGCCGATACCGAGGCCGCCGCCGCGCCGGCCCATCGGGATACGCATGCGGCGGCCGCCGCCGGGAAACCTGAATCCGCCGCCTCTGCCGCGCCGATCCTCGACATTTTCACTGGCTTGCTTATCGTCCAAACGCATGGTGTGTCTCCTGCCCAATCAGCCTGTCCGCAGGGTGCGCAAACAGGCCCGGTCCCGACAATTCATAGCAGAATTGTCCGGCTGCTAAAATCCCCGACATCCGGGCGATAGTGTGGCGGCGCTCTAACTTTCCGGATAAGTCGGGTAGAGACCCTGGCCGCGGCCCAACTGCTGCACCAGTCCGAGGACGGAATCAAGCATCGGAGTTTCGACACCGACGATGCCGCCCATCTCCTGCACCGCTGTCACCAGTGCGTCGATCTCCATTGCCTTGCCGGCTTCCAGATCCTGCAGCATCGAGGTGCGGTGTGCGCCCACTCGGGCAGCGCCGTTTATGCGCCGTTCGACATCGACCCTGAACGAAGACCCCAGGCGCTCGGCGATGACCTGCGCTTCGAGCATCATGGCCTTGGCGACATTACGGCTGGCCGGGTCGGTGGCCACGACGTCGAGCGTTGCCCGCGTCAGGGCGCTGATCGGGTTGAAGCACAGGTTGCCCCACAGCTTCAGCCATATCTCCGAGCGGATATCGTCCAGCACCGGCGCGCCGAAGCCGCCGGCCTCGAGCATTTCAGCGATCTCCGTGATGCGGCGTGAAATGCTGCCGTCCGGTTCGCCAAGGGCGAACTTGTCGCCGTAGACGTGCCTGATCATGCCCGGTTCGGTGATTTCGGTCGCCGGATAGACGCTGGCGCCGATCGCCCGTTCCGGTCCGATGGCGTTCCACTGCCGGTCTTCGCGGTCGACGGCATCGAGCCGCCGGCCTTCGAACTCGCCGCCGATGTTGTGGAAGTACCACCACGGCACGCCGTTCTGGCAGGTGACGACGGCTGTGTCCTTGCCCAGCAGTGGCGCCATGTCCTGTGCGGTCTGCCAGGCCTGATGGGCCTTCAGGCAGTTGAACACCACGTCCTGCTCGCCGAGTGTCGCCGGATCTGCCGAGCCCTTGGCAATCGGCGAGAACGTGGTCTCGCCGTCGCGTGTCAGGCCGACGCCCTTGTCGAGCATCGCCGCCAGATGTTCGCCGCGCGCCACCACCGAAACGTCAACGCCATCGACACCCGCCAGCCCATGCGCCAGAAGGCCGCCGATGGCGCCGGCGCCAAATATGCAAACCCGCATTGTCCTACCCCTGCTTTACGGTATTAACCGCAGGTCTGTTCCCTGAAACCCACGCTCGAAACGACAGGTTTTAGCTGCCGCGGCTGCAAAACTCACAGGAGCGAAATGACGCACAATGCAAGTCTTTTTCCTCAAGGGAAATGTTTGAGCATCTCAACCCTAATCAGCCGCCCGCCCTTTCTTGATCCTGTCGTGGATCATCTTGAACAGCGGCAGCAGCAACAGGACGATGGCGATGACGGTGATCGGACCGGAAATCGGCCGGGTAAAGAAGATCGAGGCATCACCGCTCGACAGCAACAGCGATTGCCTCAGGGTCGGTTCCGCAATCGGCCCCAGCACAATGGCCAGCACCGCCGGTGCCAGCGGATAGTCGAGTTTGCGCAGGAAGAACGCGCCAAGGCCGAAGAACAGCATCAGCCACACATCGTGCATATCCCGGG
>JAHEJE010000378.1 GCA_024639035.1 Alphaproteobacteria bacterium | reverse complement strand
TACGCCGACCGCCTGCGGCTGTTTTCCGCCTGGTATCAGCAGCTCTGGGCCGAAAGCCTCGGCAAGCAGGGCCAGGGCACCCAGCCGATTGCCGCTGCCGGCCCGGTCGATCAGCATTCCCAGATGCAGCTGTTCCTCGCCGGCCCGCCCGACAAGCTGCTCAACGTGATCATGCCGGCGACCGCCGGCGAGGGTCCGACCATCCCCGAGAGCTACCGCAGCGATCCGCTGATCGGTTATCTGGCCGGTCGCACCGTCGGCGACCTCACCGATTGCCAGCAGCGCGCCACGGTCGAGACCTACGCCCGCAACGGCCGCCCGGTCCGCACCTTCGCGCTCGACCGGATCGACGAGCGCAGCCTCGGCGCCCTGTTGATGCACTTCATGCTGGAAACCGTCATCGCCGGCCTGATGATGGGCATCGATCCCTTCGACCAGCCGGCTGTGGAAGACTCCAAGGTATTGACCCGGCAATACCTGGCAATGATGTAGATTGCACCGATGGCGGTTCACGCACACATCGATCCACCGGGCGAGGTCCCCGCCGGCCGCATCAGGCGACTGGCCGAAGGCACCATCAACCGCATCGCCGCCGGCGAGGTCATCGAGCGCCCGGCCAGCGTCATCAAGGAACTGGTCGAGAACGCCATCGATGCCGGCGCCGGCCGTGTCGATGTCCAATTCACCGGTGGCGGCCGCACCCTGATCCGGGTCTGCGACGACGGCATCGGCATGACGGCGGACGAGCTTGCGGTTGCCGTCGAGCGCCACGCCACCTCCAAGCTCGACGACAGCGATCTGGTGCGCATCACCACCCTGGGGTTCCGCGGCGAGGCGCTGCCGTCAATCGGCGCCGTTGCCCGGCTGACCATTGCATCGCGGTCGCGCGACGGCGGCGACGGTCACGACATCCGTATTTCCGGCGGCCGCCAGGAGCCGGTGCGCCCCGCGGCACAATCGGCCGGAACGACGGTCGAGGTCCGCGATCTGTTCTACGCCGTTCCGGCGCGCCTGAAGTTCCTCAAGACCGAACGCGCCGAGACCATGGAGATCACCGACGTGGTGCGCCGGCTGGCCATGGCCCACCCGGCCATCGCCTTTGCCCTGTCAACGCCGGAACGCCGCATCTTCAACCTCGCCCCGGGCGATTTGCCGGCCCGGCTCGCCGCCATCGTCGGCAGCGAGTTCATCGACAATTCCGTGGCTGTCGACTACCGCCGCGAGCGGCTGCGCATCGCCGGTTATGCCAGCCTGCCGACGTTCTCGCGCGGCCAGGCCAACATGCAGTTCATTTTCGTCAACGGCCGGCCGGTGCGCGACAGGCTGCTGGCCGGTGCCCTGCGCGGCGCCTACGCCGATTTCCTGATGCGCGGCCGCCATCCCGCGGTTGCCCTGTTCATCACCTGTCCGCCCGAAGAGGTCGACGTCAACGTCCACCCGGCCAAGGCCGAGGTCCGCTTCCGCGACACCGCCACGGCGCGCTCGCTGATCGTCAGCGGCATCCGCCAGGCCTTGACCGGCGCCGGCCACCGCGCCGCCACCACCACGGCGCGCCAGACCCTTCAGGCCTTCCGCCCGCAGATGCCGCCGCGCCCGGACTATGCCGCCCGCGATATCGCCTATGCCATGCAGTCGCCGGGCCAGGGCCAGCCGGGCTTTGCCGAACAGGCTCCGGCTATCACCGGGCTCGATACGGCCAGCGCCGATGTGCGCGATGCACCGTCGGACGTGCCCGCCGATGCACCGCTGGGTGCCGCAAGAGCCCAGTTCCACGAGAACTACATCCTCGCCCAGACCCGCGACGGCATCGTCATCGTCGACCAGCACGCCGCCCACGAGCGCCTGGTCTACGAACGCCTGAAAGCCCAGAAGGCCGCCAATGGCGTGGCAACGCAGCCGCTGCTGGTGCCCGACGTCATCGAACTCGATCCCCTGATGGTCGACCGCCTTGCCGCTGCCGCCGAGGTTCTGGCCGCTGCCGGCCTCGCGCTTGAGCCTTTCGGCACCGGCGCCGTCGTGGTGCGCGAAGTTCCGGCCCTGATCGCCGGCAACAACATCGCCGCTCTGATCAGGGACATTGCCGATGATCTCGATGCCCTCGACAGCGCCGATGGTTTGGCCGCCCGCGTCGATCATGTTCTGGCGACCATCGCCTGCCACGGCTCGGTCCGCTCCGGCCGTCGCCTCAAGCCGGAAGAGATGAACCAGCTCCTGCGCGACATGGAGGCCACCCCCCATTCCGGCCAGTGCAACCACGGCCGTCCGACCTACGTCGAACTGAAGCTGTCCGACATCGAAAAGCTGTTTGCCCGGAAGTAGGTTCCTCTCCCATTTCTGAGAATTTCGCAAATGACAAATACAGCGTGCAGCGCGTGGCCGAGCGGATGTCCTGGCACTCTATCCTGAGTTTGTCATCACCCGAATCCTGAGTTTGTCATCACCCGACTTGATCGGGTGATCCAGTATCCGCTGTCGCCGCTGATGACACCCTACGCTTGTCGGTGGTTACTGGATTGCCTGGTCGAGCCAGGCAATGACAAG
>JAHEJE010000377.1 GCA_024639035.1 Alphaproteobacteria bacterium | reverse complement strand
CGGCCGCGGTAAACGCCCCGTTCGACTACACAGCGCTGCTGTGGTCGGCCATGTGGGGATGGATCGTCTGGGCCCAGAGCCCGGACCCGATGGTCTGGCTGGGCGCCGCCGTCGTCGTCGGTGCCGGGCTGTTCATCACCTACCGCGAGACCCGGACCGCCCGCCTCGCGCGCGCCGCCAAAGCCTGAAAACAATATGGAACGCCGCCAGCGCATGGATCGCGGCGGGCAGCAGCACCATCGCTTGGATATCGCGCCCCCCTCCAGCAAGCATTTGCGGCACCACGAACGGCAGCGCAATCACCGCCCCGGGGATCGCCAGGGCATAGTCGACTTGCAGCCCGAGCCGCAGCCCCGGGCAACTTGCGAACGGGATCGGAAAGGCATACCCCACCGTGCACACCGGCGGGTCCGTCACCTGCGCCAGCCCGAACGCCATCAAGACATAGACCGCCTGGAACACGACGCACGCCGCCAGCAGCCAAAAGCACCACCCGGCAATTCTGATCAGCCATCCCATCGAAAACAAGCACCGGTCATCAACTGCTCAGTCGGCGACATCGCCGATGATCATGAACGAAATTTCCTCGATCCAGATCAGCTTTTCCTGGGCATGCTTGGTCGCGTTCCAGCTCACCTTCAGGCTGGAGTGCCCGGTGTTGTCGTTATCGAAATCATCATCGATATCGAATTCGAGATACTCGATCTTCTTCCAATAGGGGTCATGATGCGAGATCTTGCGCAGCGCCAGGTGCTTGGCCGGCATCGCCAGGAACGGGCCCTTGGCGCCGACCTCGGCCAGTTCGGCACCGTGCGCATCGCCGGTCACCTCAAACGGCCAGAACCGGATCGTCGCCGATCCGCCCTGCTGGGCTGTTTCGTTCGGCAACAACATTCCCGACAGCACTCGAATAGCCATCTCGACCTCCGCAAACCGCTGCAATCCGGCCTACAATAGAGCCTTTTTACTGCACCGGAGCCAGATAATCGGCAAACATCCAGCCGGTCGTGCCGTTTTCGACACTGCGCACCTGCACCCACTTGCCGTAGACCGTCATCTGCTCGAATTCGGTGCCGCGCCCAAACGTGGCGATGGTTCCCGCCGATGACGACGGCCCGTCGCGCATCCGCAGATTGTCGGCGTCGACCTGCATCAGCGTGCCGGCGACGCCTTGCGTTTTCGGCACCGTCAGCCCGCTCAGCGACCCGGTGATCTCGCCGCTCACGTCCCTCGGCGACGCCGAAGGAAGCGCCGAGACCGATCGTGTCGTCTGTTTCTCGATGACCGTGCCGATAGCTTTTGGTCGCGCTGGGACGATCGGTGTAACCGCCTCGACCCGTGCGACCGGCTCAACCGTTGTCTTCGGCTTGAGCTGCTTTTCGGAACTGTCACGCGATTTCAACACCAGATGATCAGTCTTCAACGGCGGCTGGCTGAACACCAGAAAAAGCGCCAGAATACCGACCGAGAACGTATAAATATGGTGATTTTTGAATAGCTTACGCATGCTATCGCCCCCAGATTGCCACAATATAATACAATGCGGCAAGAATGTTGCAAGCTATTTGGCCCGTTGCCGTGGCAGGCGTCAATCTAGCCTGGCCAGCCCGAAATCGTCGACGATGGCATAAATCGCCGGCACCAGGAACAGCACCAGCATCGTCGTCGCCATCAGCCCGAAGGCCAGGCTGGCGACCAGCGGCACCAGGATTTGCGCCTGAAGGCTGGTTTCCGACAACAGCGGCATCAGCCCGACGATGGTGGTCAGCGAGGTCAGCAGGATGGCCCGGAACCGCGCCTTGCTGGCCAGCGGCGCCGCCTCGGCAACCGATTGGGTGTCGCCGTGATAGTGCTTGATGAAATTGACCAGCAGGATCGAGTCGTTGACCACCACCCCGGCCAGCGCCACGAATCCCAGCATGCTCGGCATGGTGAAATCGAGCCCAAGCAGGATGTGCCCGGCAATCGCGCCGATCAGCGCGAACGGAATGATGATCATCACCACCAGCGGTTCGACATAGCTGCGAAACTGGAAACTCAGCAGCAGATAAACCCCGATCAGGCCGAGAATGAACCCGGACAGCATCGACCGCTGCGTCGTCTGGGCTTCCTTGTTCTGGCCCTGCAGCGAGATCGTCACGCCGGGATAGCGCTGCTTCAATTCCGGGAACAGCCGCGCCTGGGTGTCGCGCAGAATCTCGTTGGCATTGGCGACGGTGACATCGACATCGCCTTGCACCGTCACCGTGCGCTGACCGTTCACCCGGTTGACGCGGGCAAACCCGCGCCCGCTCGAAATATCGGCAATCGCCGACAGCGGCACCTGGCTGCCATCGCTCTGCGAGATGGTGAAATCGTCGAAGTCGGCCAGGCTGTCGCGATTGTTCGCCGCCAGCCGCACGTCGATCTCGTAGGATTCCGAACCGCGCTGCACCTCGCTCACCTCGGTGCCGAAGAAGGCGGCCCGCAGCTGATCGGCAATCTGGCGGGCATCGATACCCAGCGTTGCCGCGCCATCCTTCAACCGCACCTGCAACTCCGG
>JAHEJE010000376.1 GCA_024639035.1 Alphaproteobacteria bacterium | reverse complement strand
CTGGCCTGGGCGCTTGAACGGTTCGATCATGTCGAGACCGTCGGCTTCGATTACGGCCAGCGACACAAGGTCGAGCTGGACGTGCGCAGCGCGTTCCGGGGCGAACTGGTGGCGGCTTTTTCCGGGTGGGCGGAAAAGCTGGGTGAGGATCACCTGCTCGATGCCACGGTCCTGAAACAGCTCGGTGCCACGGCGATGACCGATGACATGGCGATTGCCTTTGATGCGCAAGGGCTGCCGAACACTTTCGTGCCGGGGCGCAATCTGCTGTTCTTCACGCTGGCCGGGGCGCTGGCCTATCGCCGCGAACTCGACAATCTTGTCGGCGGCATGTGCGAGACCGACTATTCCGGCTATCCGGACTGCCGGGACGATACCTTAAAGAGCCAGCAGGTGACGCTGTCGCTGGGGCTCGATCGGCGCATGGTGGTGCACACGCCGCTGATGTGGACGGACAAGGCCGGGACGTTTCAGATGGCCGAGAGGCTGGGTGGCCAAAGACTGGTCGACCTGGTGGTGGAGCATACCCACACATGTTATGTCGGCGACCGCTCGAAGCGGCATGACTGGGGGTATGGCTGTAACGACTGCCCGGCGTGTGATCTCAGGCGCCAGGGGTGGGCGCGGTATCGCTCATGAGCAAGAAATACTCGGTCAAGGAGATTTTCTACACCCTGCAGGGCGAGGGGGCGCAGGCTGGCAGGGCGGCGGTGTTTCTGCGTTTTGCCGGCTGCAACCTGTGGACCGGGCTGGAGCGCGACCGGGTAGCGGCGGTGTGCCGGTTCTGCGATACCGATTTCGTCGGCATGGACGGCGAAGGCGGCGGGCGGTTCGATACGGCGGACGAACTGGCCGATGCCGTAGCGGCGAAATGGCCGGGGGGTGAGGGCGCCTGTGTGGTGTGCACCGGGGGTGAGCCGACCCTGCAGCTCGACGATGCGCTGGTGGAGGCGCTGCACGTGCGCGGCTTCGAGATCGCGATTGAAACCAACGGAACCGCCGAGGTGGTCGGCGGCGTCGACTGGATTTGCGCCTCGCCGAAGGGTGCGGCGCCGGTTGTGCAGACCTCCGGCAACGAATTGAAGCTGGTCTATCCGCAAGCAGAGCCGGAGGCGCAGCCGGAGCGGTTCGAGCATCTGGCCTTCGATCATTTCATTCTGCAGCCGATGGATGTGATCGGCGATGGCGAAGCCACCCAGGCCAATGTCGAGGCTGCGGCGCGATATTGCCTGGCGCATCCCAGATGGCGTTTGGGATTGCAGGCGCACAAGATCGTCGGATTGCCGTAAATCTGCTAAACTGCGCCGCATGTCGCGCGGATTGAAGATTGCCCTGACCGGTGCTGCCGTTCTCGGTTTGGCGGCACTGATGGTTGTGAGCCGGCTGCTCGGGCTGTGGTCGGTTGAGCGGCACAGCGGTTTTTTTGCGCCGGTGTGGGATGATCGCGGCGGAATTTACTTCATACAGCGCGATACATTCGGTGTGACCTGGGGGATGGGTTGGGAGCATTTTTCGCCGCCGGCCTCGGTCTATGTGATCTCGGATGAATTCTCGCTGCGTCTTCTTCCAAAGGGCAGTGCGGCTGCAGAAGTCTTGCAGACATGGGACAGCAGTCCGCTGGTGGGGCGGGTAACCAAACATTACCGCAGGCGGATATTCAACACGATCGGGGCGAAGGTTGAGCCACGGATCGATGGCGTGAAGTTTGCCGTGCGCATGAGTATTCCAAGGGTGCCGCGTTCCGAAAGCTGGTCGCTTACGGGTGAGTGGTCACAGGGCAAACCCAGCGACGCGGTTTGGGGCGAGAAGTGGGCCGACGGCATGGGGGTGGCCGATGAGGTGTTGCGCGATGGTGTCGAGCTGATTGCGGTGGCCGGGCCGGAGGCGTTTCCGGCGGGTGTCTTGGCGGTCAGGGCGGACGGGTCCTATGACGTGTTGCGCAAGACTGCGCGATTTGACGGATATTATCCCGTCGGTGTGCCGCCGTTGCGCCTGGAGCAGCAGTCGCGGCGCAAGCTCATCGAGCGCGGTCGGACGTTCCGCAAGACGCATGCTGAACTGGTCGCGAAATATACCGCGCAAGGCATGCGCGAGGGCGCAGCGAGCCTGAAAGCCTATGACGACATGGAGGAACTGGGGCTGTTGAACAAGAGCCCGCGGCTGGTGGCCTGGCGCCGGGACGGCGGCGGCGACAACCTGCCGGTGTTCGATATTCCACCCGATTATTTCAAAGTCGGGTTGTTCACCGATATTGCCGAAGCGATCAAGATGCCCGGGCAAGAGGTCAAGACCGGCACCGGCGACTATCTGAAATACTACGACGATGATGTCGGCGCACGCCTGACGAAATGGCGCGGCGAGGGTAATCGGGAGTTCATCGTGACGACCGGTGGTGTGCGCTACCACATGGAAGTGCGCACGTTCCCGCCAAAAAATGAATGATTATTCACTGTCTGCGGCGAGAGCGAATCCGCTAGAATAGTGTCCATGTCGATCTGGCAATCCATATCCGATGCGGTAACGGGCTTCGGTAACTCTGTGCTGGCGGCGT
>JAHEJE010000099.1 GCA_024639035.1 Alphaproteobacteria bacterium | reverse complement strand
GTTCGCCGCCCGTGCCCCGTTTACCAACCCCGACAGGCAACGTTGCCAGGCAACCGCAAGGCATTCCGTTCGCTCCCGACGTCATGCACCCCGGCCCTTTGGCGGGTGGCGCGGGCGTTGGTTGTATGTTTTCCGCCCCGGCGGTTTGTTTGATTTCCGCCCCGGCGTCCGCCGGGCCGTCCGCTCACGTCGCTTGCCGGTTGTATGTTTTCCGCCCCGGCGTCCGCCGGGCCGTCCGCTCACGTCGCTGGCGCTCCTGCCGCGGGGGGAAGGCGTGATGCTGAGGGGTTTGGTGGACTGTAATGCGCCCCCGTCTGCCGTCCTCGGGCTTGACCCGAGGATCCACACTGCAACGAACTCTGAGCCCTCCGGGTCTGCGAGACGCGCCCGAGAACGCCGGCAAACAGAGGCCAAAGCCATACCTGTTCACCAAAAGGCAGGATCCTGCCGCCGGCGTGATCCGGGCTCAGAGAGGCGTCAGTTGCGGTGCGGCCGGATGCGGACCAAGGCCTACGGACTGTTATGCGCCCCCGTCCGCCGTCCTCGGGCTTGACCCGAGGATCCACACTGCAACGAACTCTGAGCCCTCCGGACCTGCGAGACGCGCCCGAGAACGCCGGCAAACAGAGGCCAAAGCCATACCTGTTCACCAAACGGCAGGATCCTGCCGCCGGCGTGATCCGGGCTCAGAGAGGCGTCAGTTGCGGTGCGGCCGGATGCGGACCAAGGCCTACGGGAAGCGGAAGACCAGGATCACCGCCGGGCCGAGCAGGACCATGAAGATGACCGGCAGGAAGAACAGGACCATCGGAACGGTCAGCTTCGGCGGCAGGGCGGCGGCCTTCTTTTCCGCCATCGCCATGCGGGCGTCACGGTTTTCCTGGGCAAGGACGCGCAGCGCGGTGCCAAGCGGCGTGCCATAGCGCTCCGACTGAATGAGGCTGGTGACGACCGACTTCACGGTCGGCATGCCGGTGCGGTTGGCCAGGTTCTCGAAGGCCTTGCGGCGATCGCCAAGAAATGACAGCTCGGCGTTGGTCAGGGTCAGCTCCTCGGCCAGGGGCACCGATTGGGCGCCGATCTCGCCGGAGACACGCTGGATTGCGGCTTCGATGGACATGCCCGATTCGACGCAGATGAGCAGCAGGTCAAGTGCATCCGACCATGCGGCCTGGATCGATTGCTGGCGCCGCGCCACCATGTTGGACAGAAACATGTTCGGAATGTAGTAGCCGGCAATGGCGCCAATCATCGGCGTCGCCAGGCGCATGGACTCCGGAATCTGGTCGGCGAAAACCGTCGATGAATAGACAAACACGATAAGCCCGGAAATGACCGGCATGACGGCGCGAGCGGCAAGGAAAGTCACCAGATGCTTCTCGCTGCGATAGCCGGCCTGGCGCAATTTGGCGCGCGAGTTTTCGGCCTGCATCAGCTGGCGCAGGTTGAGCGCCTCGACCAGTTGCGCCAGGGTGCCTTTCGGCTTTTCGCGCAATCGCCCGGCGGCCGGCTGACCGGCGGCAAGGGTCGCGCGCTGCTGGTTGCGCAGCTTCTCGCGCTCGCCCTGAATGACCTTCATGCGGGTGCGCATCTTGTCGCCCTGGAACATCGGCGCGGCAACCGTCAGTACGGTGGCGAATGCGGACAAACCGACCAGCAGGGTGATGATGTTCTGAAGCTCAAGAAGCGTGTGGAGTTGGTCTAGCATCTGGAGGGAACTTTCAGTTGGTCGGTCAGATCTTGAAGTTGATCATCTTGCGCATGATCAGAACGCCGAGGCCCATCCACACCAGCGAACCGACGACGATCAGGTTTCCGGTCTGGGTCTCCCACAGCGGGTTGAGGTGTTTGGGGTTGAGCACGGCCATGCCGGCGCAGATCAGGAACGGAAGAGAACCGATGATCGAGGCCGAGGCCTTGGCTTCCTGGGACACCGCCTTGATCTTCTGCTTCATCTTCTTGCGGTCGCGCAGGACGTTCGACAGGTTGCTCAGCGCCTCGGCCAGATTGCCGCCGGTCTTGGCCTGAATGGCCATGACGATGGCGAGGAAGTTCACTTCCGTCAAAGGCATGCGCTCGAACATGCGCTCGATCCCCTGGCCGATGGAGATGCCGACGCGCTGTCCTTCAACGACATCCATGAACTCCGGACCGACCGGCGGGCCGCTCTCGGCGGCGATCACCTTCATGGCGTCGTTGACCGGCAGGCCGGCCTTGAGGCCGCGCACCATGACGTCGATCGCATCGGCAAATTCGTGCAGAAATATCTCCTGGCGGCGATTGCGCAGATACGACAACACCCAGCGCGGCAGACCGACGGCGCCGACGACGCCGGCAACGGCGACAACGGCCAATGGCGCGCCGCCAATCCAAGTCATGAACGCTATCGCCAGCCCGGCGATCAGCGAGGCGACATAGAAGTTGCGCGGCGACAGATCGAGGCCGGCCTGCAGCATCAACACGCGTAGAGTGATTTTCTTCTTGCGCTGTTTTTCGCGTTCTTCGAGCTGCTTGAGGCTTTCCTGGACCTGCCTGCGCCGGCTGTCCTTGGAATCCTCCTTGAGCCGCGAGCGGAAATTTCCCAGTTTCTTGTCACCCGTCGTCTTGCCGGTTTTCGAGGCAACACTGGCCACACGCTTGGTGGCACGCGCCTCGCCGGTGAAATACGGGTACAACAGGGCAAGCGCCACCGCGCCGACGGCGATTGCAATGAAGGCAATAAAGGCCACCTGGATGACTTCGTCACTCAACTCCATGTACTAACCTCTGGCGTTCAGCCTGTTTGAGTCCTAGTCGTCAAATTCTTCGTTGCGCATTTCCGCAGCCTCGAGCGCTTCGGCCAACCTGGCCTCCTCGCCGTAATAGCGGGCCCGATCCCAGAAATGCGGCCGAGCGATGCCGGTCGAACGATGCTGCCCGATGATCTTGCCGTCGTTGTCCTCGCCGACGATGTCATAGAGAAACAGATCCTGGGTGATGATCACGTCGCCTTCCATGCCGACCACCTCGGTCACGTGGGTAATGCGGCGCGAGCCGTCACGCAGGCGCGCGGCCTGGACGATCACGTCGATCGAGCCAACGATCATCTCCTTGATCGTCTTGGACGGCAGGGCGAAGCCGCCCATGGTGATCATCGATTCAAGACGCGACAGCGCCTCGCGCGGTGAGTTGGCGTGGACCGTGCCCATCGAGCCGTCGTGGCCGGTGTTCATCGCCTGCAGCAAATCGAAGGCTTCCGGTCCGCGCACCTCGCCGACGATAATCCGCTCGGGGCGCATACGCAGGCAGTTCTTGACCAGATCGCGCATGGTGATCTCGCCTTCACCCTCCAGGTTCGGCGGGCGGGTTTCCAGTCGCACCACGTGCGGTTGCTGCAGCTGCAGCTCGGCGGCGTCCTCGCAGGTGATGACACGCTCGTCCTCATCGACAAAACCGGTCATACAGTTGAGCAAGGTCGTCTTACCGGAACCGGTACCGCCGGAGATCAGCGTGTTGCAGCGTACCCGGCCGACGATACTAAGGATGGTGGCGCCTTCCGGTGTAATCGATTCGAAGTTCACCAGATCCGACATCTTCAGCCGGTCTTTCTTAAACTTACGAATGGTGAGCGCAGCGCCGTCAATCGACAATGGCGGCGCGATCACGTTAACGCGCGAGCCGTCGGGCAGACGGGCGTCGCAAATCGGGCTGGCTTCATCGACGCGGCGGCCGATCTGACTCACGATGCGCTGGCAGATGTTCAGCAACTGGGCGTTGTCGCGAAACCGGATGTTGGTTTCTTGCATCTTGCCGTCGACTTCGATGAACGTCGTATTGGCGCCATTGACCATGATGTCGGCGATGTCGTCGCGGGCCAGCAGCGGTTCGAGCGGACCATAGCCGAGCACGTCGTTGCAGATGTCTTCGAGCAGTTCCTCCTGCTCGGCAATCGACATCGCGACGTCCTTGAGAGCGATGATCTCATTGACGATATCGCGAATCTCGTCGCGGGCGCTGTCGCGGTCGAGCTGTCCGAGCTGGGTCAGGTCGATGGCATCGATCAGTGCGTTGAAAATCGTCGACTTGATGTCGTAGTAGCTGTCGGAGCGCTTGCCGGCTTTCTTGCCCGGTTCCGGGACCGGAGCCGCGGCCTGTTGCGGAGCCGATGGCTGCTCGACCAGAACCGGAGCGCTTTCAGGCTGGGCGCCGGTATCGAACGCATCCGGCCCGCCGGGCACGGCCAGGTCCGGAATCGATCCGGGCGCGGCTTCGGCGGCAGCAGGTGCGCCAGCGCGGTCTTCGGACGGCGGCGGAGCCGCCGGGGCCGGTGGTGGCGTAGTTGTATCTCCACGCTTTCCAAACATTTATTTCTTCCTCAGCGACGACAGTTTTGCTTTCAAAGACCCTATCGGTGACTTGGATTCCTTGGGCGGCGGCTCCTGACCCTGGAGGATCTGCGCCAGATCCGAGATCGAGGAAAACGCCTGCGACTTGGCATCGACCTCGGCAATCATCTGACCATTGCTGTTGGCGGTGCCGAAAGTCGTTCCGTCAAACGGAATGATGATCGTCGGCTCGATGCCGATGGCCTTGGCGAAATCGCCAACCGGAATCTCCGGCCGCTTGGCCAGGCCGACCTGATTCAGAACCAGCTTGGGCGGGGCGTCGTTCGGCCGTGCCGCCTTGACGAAATCGGCCAGATTCTTGCCGTTTCTCAGGCTGGCCAGTTCCGGCGTCGCGGTGATGATGACCTCGTCAGACTGGGTCAGGACCTGCTTGGTCCAGGCCGACCAGATGTTGGGCACGTCGACGACGACGCACGGCACGTTTGACCGGACGATATCGAGAATATTCTCAATCGCCCGCTCGTCGATACTGGCTTCACGGTCGATCGACACATTGGCGCTGAGCAGGCTCAAACGATCGGAGCATTTGGTCAGCATGCGCTCGAGGATGGCCTGGTCGACACGATCCGGCGAGGACATCGCATCCCAGATGCCCTGGCTGCCGTCCTGGTTGAAGTTGAGGCCGGCGGTTCCAAACGACAGGTCGAGATCGGTGATCACCGTGTCCGTGGCGTACTGCTTGGAAAACAGCCAGCCGACGTTGTGGGCAATGGTGCTGGAGCCAACACCGCCCTTGGCGCCGACGAAGCTCATCACCCGGCCGACCGGCTTTGCTTCGGGATCGCTGAACATGTTGCCGATGGTGTCGATGATCTGAAGCTGGTGGACCGGGGCCACGATGTACTCGCTGATACCCTGCCGCATCAGTTCGCGATACAGGATGATGTCGTTGACGTGGCCGATGATCATCACCTTGGTGTTCGGATCGCAGACATGGGCAAGATGGCCGAGGTCGGACAGCAGGGCATCGCGCTGCTTGTTCGATTCGACGATCAACACCTCGGGTGTCTTTGAGTTGCCGAAGGCCTGGATCGCCGCCGAGATGCCGCCCAGATGGACGCTGACGTGTGCCTTGGACATACGCCGGTCGGCGATCACGCTCTGCATGGTGTTGGCGGTATTCTGGTCTTCGCAGAACGCCTGGATATTGATGCGCGGTATCAACGCAACAACATCTTCGGGGGCCGGTTGAGCTTGCTGTACCTGTTCCATCGGTCGAGTGCCTGTCATCTTGCTTGTTAAACTGAACTCAGTTGTTATTTCACCGCGTCGGAGATCGCGACGTCCTGCTTGGCATCAATCTTCGTGGCGGTGTTCTTGCCTTCAGCATAATCGGTCAAGACCTTGCTGCGGCGCGCCGCGCTGGCCGGAGCCGAGGTGCGTGGCTGGACCAGATCCTTCGGATTGGCGACCATGGCCGCAATGTTGTGCTGATGCGAGCAGCCAAAATCGCTGTAGGGCTGATTGTCGGACGAACGGGCCAGATCCTTCGACCAGTCGCCGCATTCGGCCGTATGGGCCATGTGGCGGCTGTAGGACATGATCACCGGACCATGACCGGAATAGGTCGTATGGCGAATGGTGTCGGAAGCAATGCCCTGAGCTGCCAGCAGCTGGGTAATCCGGCCGGCAACCATGTCGGCGGAGTTGCTCGCGGCAGGGCGGGCGACCGACACGGTGCTCGCCTGATGGTTGCGGGCACTCTGGCCGAACCGCGCTACGGCGTCTTCGTGGCCGGTGCTGAGCCGAGCCGAGCGGGCCGGCACCTTCATGCGCACCTTGCCCTTGGAAACCTCGATCGGGAACCGCTGGTAGTGCAGCTGCGGGGTGTAGACGTCGTCGACCTCTCCGTGGATCCCCTCACAACCGGCCGCGGTGACTGCGATGGCGGCACATCCTGCTGCCTTCAACAGGGCGGACAGTCTGTTTCTGCGATACTTAATCATCTTGAACTCCTGTGCACCAACTCACTCGACGATGAAGCCGACGTTGCCGTGGTATGTGCCTTTTGGGCGGTTTCCGGAAACCCCGTAAACCTTGTTGAGCCGGCCAAACAGGATCGTCTGGCGATCGGTCGCGACATTGAGCCGGTCGAGGGGGGTGGCAATCTTGTTCTCATTGACGGCGTTGACGACGAACGGGGTCACCATCACGACCATTTCCGAACGGCTGGACTGAAAGTCGCGGCTGCGGAACAGGGTCCCAAGGACCGGCAGGTCCTTGACGCCGGGAATGCCGTTGAGCTGTTGCTTGATGTCTTCCTTGATCAGGCCGGCCATGACCATCGAACCACCGCTCGGCAATTCAACCGTGGTTTCGGCACGGCGGACCCTGAGGCCCGGAATGGCAGCCGTCGCATTCGATCCGACCGTGGTCAGGATGATTGCGTTTTCGTTAGTCAGCTCGCTGATTTCGGTCGAGATCCGCATGGAAATGCGGCCTTCAGCCAACACCACCGGGGTAAAACTCAGGCCGACACCGAATGGTTTGAACTCGATCGTGATGCCATTATCATCACGTCCGACCGGGACCGGGAACTCGCCGCCGGCGAGAAACTTGGCGGCTTCGCCTGAGATCGCCGTCAGTGTCGGCTCGGCCAGAGTGCGCAACAATCCGTCACGCTCCAGGGCCCGCACGATGGTGTCGACGCGGCTGCTGCCATTTGAGAACGTGCCGCGGTTGAAGCCACCGGTCAACGGACCCTGACCAACCGTGAACGGGTTCGGGTTGAAGAACTGGGCGGTGAAGTTCTCGCCGACCGCGAAGGCCACGTCGGTATCGATACCGAACTGCTTGAGAACGTCGCGCTGCAATTCGGCGATGCGGACGCGGAGCATGACCTGCTCCTTGCCGGTGATCGCGATCATCGAAACGACCTTCTTTTCATCGCCGCCGGCAAACCGGGCCGCGAGATCCATCGCCGTCTTGGCTTCAGAGGCGTTCTTGGCGGTTCCGCCGAGAACGACATTGTCGCCGACCGTATCCACGGTGATGCCGCTGCCAGGCATTGAGCGCTTGAGGAGCTTGCTCAGGGCCTTGGTGTCGTGGGCAACCTCGATATCAAGGCTGAGAATCTGACGGCCATTGGCATCGAAGAAGAATGCATTGGTCTGACCGACCTTGCGGGCGAACAGATATGCCGTGTTGCGGGTGCGCACGACCGCATCAACCACTTCCGGGTTGCCGATCAGAACGTCGCTGGCGGCGGCGGGAAGGCGCACAACAAGCGATTTGTCGAGACCTATGCGGACAAAGCGTGCGTTGTCGTTGCCGGCGTTTGCCTGGACCGTGGTGTAGGCCATGGCGCCCATCACCATCGCGAGCAGGATCAGGAAGGCTGAAACAGCGCTGCGCAGCGGCCAATCTCTCTTGACGGCCAGGGTATTCATTTCATGGTTCATTGTCGTTCTCATGGGTACAGACCTTACTCGTTGGTGGCCGTCTGTCTTTCGATGCCGTAACGCAGGACAGTGATCTCGCCAGCGCCGGTGGCATATTTCTTGGACAACCTCGGGCCGTCGTCGCCGAGCTCGCTGGAGCCGTTGTCGGCAAGCGCACGAAGCGCCAGGGTCAGCTGTCCGGTGGTTTCTGCAAGCGCGACCACTTCCGACTGGCGTGGATCGAGCTCAAGCGTGGCGGTGTTGATCTTGTTTTCCGCAACCTGCTCTTCCTTGCCGTCACCGCCGGAGGTGTAAGTCTGATCAACCGCCAGGACCCGCACATTGGTGAGTATGGTCTCGGTGACCGTGCGGGCAGCCGAGCCGCCGCTCAATTTGCGCGTCAGCAGGACGTCAACCCGATCGTTCGGCAGGATGAAGCCGCCGGCGCCGGTTTCCACCGAAACGCGCACGGCGATGGCGCGCATGCCCTTGGGCAATATGGCTGCCATGAAGCCAGACTGGGTCGACAAGATGACCTTTCTGGTCGAGACCGGCTCGCCCTCGAACAACTGGGCGCGGGCCCGGGCGCTCTCAAGCTCGCCCATCGCATCGGGTTTGGCCCTGCGGGTGATCATGTGGCTGGCGATGGCCTTCTTCGGCCAGTCCTGCCACTTCATTGTCGATCTGTTCAAAAGACCGCCAATTTTGACGTCTTTGGAAACAACGAGAATTTCCGTCGTTTCGGCCTTGTTAACTTCGACTACCTTGGTTTGCGGCTTTTCGCCCAAGAATCCTTTGGCGAGAAATGCTGCGAGAACAGCAGCTCCCAGGGCAAGTCCGAGAATGGCTATCCGGGTCGTACTCATTAAGCTTTGTCCTGACTTACAATCGCTCTGGCCGGTTCGTTCGGCACGCTGTCACGCAATGTGACGATTAATGGTCAAATTAAGGTTAACCGGTGGTGATGAATGTTCTTAAATTCGTCCTCATTTGATCGCCTCAAACCATCGACTGGAGCCACCAGGTCTGCGGAAATGCCAGAATTCCGCCACCGGCGATTGCCAGGCCATAAGGGACGTCAATCTTTCGGCTGAACATTTTTTTGACCCAGCCGGTCTCAGATTCGCCATGGGACAGCTTCAAGTAGACCCAAATCATGGCGACGATGGCAAGAACCCCACCGGAGAGCGCTGTATAGAATATAAAGGGGACAAGACCCTGCCAGCCGACCCATAAGGCCCCGGCAGCCAGCATCTTTGCATCGCCGCCGCCGAACTTGATGGTGAAGAACAGCAACATGCCAACGGCAAGCACGAGCACACCGGCAAGAACGTGCCACAGCATGATCTGCCACGGCATTCCGGCGATCAACGCCATCACGAAAAACGCCAGAATCATCGTGCCGGTCAACCAGTTGGGGATCCGCATGGTGAGGAAATCGCCGATACCCGCGGCAACCAACATGATCGGGAAAACGGCGAGAACGAGGGAGTTGGTGAGGGTCATGGCCTGTCCAGGTCTGTGCGTGAACGATCGCGCCCGCGGGGGGGTGTCGATCCTTGTGGCGCTCACAGTGTCATGACGACTGTAAATAGCCGGTTAACCCTCTCGGCTGGGGTGTGTCGCAAATGGGACCGGTTGCCCAATTTGGAAA
>JAHEJE010000375.1 GCA_024639035.1 Alphaproteobacteria bacterium | reverse complement strand
CGGACCCCTGCCCCATCGCTAGCGCACCACGAACGGGTCGGCGATCGGGTCGTCTGAGGTGTTGATCCACACCGACTTGGTGCGGGTGTAGTCGAAGATGGTGTCCATGCCGGCTTCGCGGCCGTGGCCGGTGAACCGGTTGCCGCCGAACGGCACGATGGGCGAGACCACACGGTAAGTATTGACCCAGACGATGCCGCACCTGAGCTTGCGGATCAGCCGGTGGGCCCGCGACAGGTTGCTGGTGAACACGCCCGAGGCAAAGGCATAGTTGGTGCCGTTGGCCAGGCGCACCGCCTCGTCCTCGTCGCTGAACTTCAGCACCGACAGCACCGGGCCGAAACACTCCTCGGCAACGCTGCGGATCTCCGGCGACGGCGCCAGAATGATCGTCGGTTCGAAATAGTTGCCGGTCTCAAAACCCTTCGGCGTGCCGCCGCCGGTGGCGATGGTGGCCCCTGCCGCCACGCTGTCGGCGATGATCGCCTCGATGTTTTCCTTCTGGCGCGCGGTGGCCAGCGGCCCGACTTCCGTTGCCGTATCGAGCGGCGGTCCGATCTTGATTTTCGGTGCACGCTCCACCAGCCGGGCCACGAAGTCGTCGTAGATGTCGGCGTGCAGCAGCAGGCGCGAACCGGCGACACAGGATTGCCCGGTGGCGCCGAAAATACCGGCAACGACCCCGTTGGCGGCACTGTCGAGATCGGCATCCGGGAACACGATCACCGGCGACTTGCCGCCCAGCTCCAGCGTCGTCAGGGCAAAGTTTTCCGCTGTATTGCGAATGACGTGCCGGGCGGTTTCCGGGCCGCCGGTGAAGGCAACACGCGACACATGCTGGTGCGCCGTCAGCACCGCGCCGCATTCCGGCCCAAAGCCGGTGATAACGTTGATCACGCCTCTGGGAAAACCGGCCTCATGCACCAGCCTGGCGAAATGCAGGATCGGCGCCGGGCCGTCCTCGGAGGCCTTCACGACAATGGTGTTGCCGGCCGCCAGCGCCGGGCCGAGCTTGACGGCGGTAAGGAACAGTTGCGAGTTCCACGGCACCACGGCGGCGACCACACCGAGCGGCTCGCGCCGGGTATAGGTTTCCAGCGTCGGTTTGTCGGCGCTGAAGGTGGAACCCTCGATCTTGTCGGCAAGACCGGCGTAGTAGCGGAAGTACTCACCGGCATAGGCCGTCGTGCTGCTGGTCTCGCGGATGATCTTGCCGGTGTCGCGGGTTTCCAGATCGGCCATGATCTGGGCATCGCGCACCACCAGTTCGCCAAGCCTGGCGATCAGCTTGCCGCGTGCCGTGGCGGTGAGCGTCGGCCACTCGCCCTCGTTGAACGCCCGCCAGGCCGCTTTGACCGCCCGGTCGGTGTCGTTCATCGTCGCCGCCGGCATCTTGGCCCAGGCCTCACCGGTCGAAGGATCGCGGCTGTCGAAGGATGCCCCGTTTTCTGCGTCACAGAATTCTCCGTCGATATACAGCTTGAACTCGCTCATTGATCAGCCCTCTCGTTGTTTGCTCAGGAACGGCAACACCACCGCCGCCACGTCGTCGGCGTTCTCAAGCGGCATCATGTGCCGCCCGCCGGCAATGATGCTGCCTTCGCCGTTGTTCAGGTCGGCCACCATGCGTTCGACCATCACCGGCGTGGAGCCGGTATCCAACTCGCCGGTCATCGCCAGCGCCGGCACCTCCAGGCCGCGCAGGCAGCCTCTAAGGTCGTCATTGCTGTTGCAGAACAGATTGTAGGCGGCCAGGAACGATTCTGTGTCGTTGGCCCGCAGGCCGCGCTCGATCTCGCCGATCACCTCCGGCTGGCCGGCAATGAAGGCCGGCGAGAACCAGCGCGCAACGGCCGAAGGTATGATCGTGTGCGACCCCTCCCGGCGCGCCTGGGCCAGCCGCCCGCGCACCGCCGCCGCCTCGTCGTCACTGCGGTTGTAGACCGAATTCATCAGCACCAGCCGGTCGAGGCGGTCCGTATGGTCACGGGCAAAGCGCTGGGCGATCACACCGCCGAACGAAAATCCCACCACGCTGGCCGTCTTGAGTTCGAAGGCATCGAGCACCCGGATGAGTTGCGCCGTGAAGTCGCCCAGCACCGCACTGTCGTCGATCCGCCGGCTCCTGCCGTGGCCCAACAGGTCGTAGGTCACCACCATGAACTGTCCGGCCAGCACGTTGACCAGCGGCTCCCACATCGATCGCTTCAGGCCGACACCGTGCAGCAGCACCACCGGCGGCCCGGCACCCTTGATGCTCACCGCCGTTCCGTCGGCCAGCATGCCGTCTCTCTGCTGCCCCAACATGGTCAAAACACCTCTTCGTATCCGGATCCCGGAACCGGCTTTGCGATTACCAAACCTTGCGGCCTGTTTGGCGCACCGATTCCCACAATACCGTCATGGTTTTCCGGTTTTTCGCCGCCTTTGCCGCCGGCTTTACTCAGCCGCCCGCGACGCCATGGAAAGCTTGTCCTTGAACCGCGGCATCACCTCTTCGGTGAACAGCTTCACCGAGGCCATCGCCGCGGCATGCTCGACGCCTGGAAAACTTGACCA
>JAHEJE010000098.1 GCA_024639035.1 Alphaproteobacteria bacterium | reverse complement strand
TCGGCCACGACATCTGCATCGCAAGCACCGGCCGGCACCCGCAGAGCCGGCAGGAACACCTCCGCGGTATCGTTCAGGGCCATGCGCATCGCCACCTCGTTTCGGAACCGCGCAGCCGCTGTCGCCCGCCCCGGGTTCGGCACCTTGATCGTCACCCGCTCGGCCACATAGAAGCCGCGCAGATGGGCCTTCATCAAAACCACGTCGGCCGAGCACGGCAGCGTCAGTTGCGGTGCCTTGAGCAGCGAAATCTGTATGGCCAGCGGCCGGTGCCCGATGCCGCGCAGCACCGTCTTGAGATCGCCGTTTATCGCCCACCCGGACTTTTTTGCTCCGGCCAGGTCGGCCGCCACCAGCAGCCGCCCGGCGCGCCGGTAATTGCGTTGCACAGCCGGCCGACCGAACACGGCCGCTTCGGCGGCACCCAGCGCCTCGACGGCGCCGGCGAGCCCGCTCTTCCAGTCCTTGACCCCGCGCACGGCATCCAGTTGGTCAAGCGCCATCTAGCTCACCAGATAGAGTTGCCGGAATGCCTCCTGGCGAATGGAGGCGGTCACGCCGAGTTTCTTTACGCTGCGCCCCCGCGTCAGAATGCGCTTGAAGTTACGCATCACGTAGTCGTCGATCGACGGTCCGTCGTTCTCCAGGAACTCCGGCTGATGATCGCCATAGCGCACATATGAACTCGCCGGCTCGAAGAACAGCTTTCCGGTCTTGCCGGCAATCCGGGCGATCATCTCCCAGGCGACATCCTCGCCATGTTCGCGCGACCAGTAGTGATGCACCGACATGCAGAATGTGACGTCGGTCTGCGGCAGTGTGTCGACAATCTCCGGGCCCAAGGGGCACCAGCCGAAGGCGATGTTCCTGCGGTCCCGGTTCACTTTCACCGCCCGCGCAACGACCTCCTCGAAGGCATCGATGCCGATGGCGAACATGCCCCGGTCGGCGCATTTTGAGGTGAACTGGCCGATATTGCAGCCAATGTCGAGCACGCTCCTGTCCTGCAGTGAAAGTTCGGGTTCGATCAGCGCCCAGCGGTCGGCAAAAGCGCTGCTGCGCTGCTCCTGATAAAACGGTTTAATCCGTGCAATCCGCGCTGCCTTCTTGATCTTGCGCTTCATGTCGTTGTTGAGCAAACTCATCTAAAGCCCTTTTTGGAATCGGATACGCTAGCCGGCATTTGAGCCAAGCTCCCTGCGGCGCCATTCGTCAATCGATACTGTATGATAATCCGGCTGCTGATAGAGCACCCGGGCCGTCGCCGGCATATGCTCGAGAAAATCGAACCAGTCATCGTACATGTTCAGATACGTCTGCCGGTCGCCGTAGATCGACAGCAACCGGTCGGCCTTGCGCCGTGTGTAGGCCGAGCGCACATAGAACAGCCCGCGCAGAAAGCTCTCCTTCGGCGCAATGTTCTCGCGCCCATGCACATCGCGCCGCTTGGCAATCTTGCGCCGGTTGTAGAGATCGCGGGCGAACACCGTGTCCGGCACCCGGTCCTGATGGTAGCGCGCCCGCTGTTCCTCCGGCGCCAGCCACATCGTCGTCACATCGACCGTGTCGGCACTTTCGATCAGATCCTGCAGCCCGTGATGATTGCCATGCAAGGCACCATGAACCAGCGGCGCGGTGATGTTGTACTGGGCCACCAGGCAATCGAACGCCACCTCGGTCTCGCGCAGCAGGTGGGCATAGGTCGTGAAGTACCACGGCTTGGACAGATCGAACGCCATCTCGTCGGCCACTTCTGACTTCTCGCCGCTGCGCAGCTTGTCGAGAAGCGTGGACTTGCCGATCGCATTCACTCCGGCGATGATGTGCAGGGTGCGGATTCGCCGCTTGCTGGCCACGATCAACGGCCTGCGGCCGCCGGCATCGAACACCTCGACCTTGGCAAAGTCCTGCCGCAGGGTTTTCAGCAGCGCCACCGCCGCCGTTTCGGTCATATAGAACGACTGATCGACACCATGCTTGCGTTTCCACGGCGCCAGATAGATCGCCGGCAGGCGGCGCAAGACATCGCCGCCGATGAGGCTGCGATCCCGGCTGATGCGTTCCGCCTGACGCAGTTCAAGTTGCAGCACCAGCCGCCGCCGGGTGGCCGCGATCAGGGTTTCCAGCACCCCGACCGGATTGCGGGCTTCGCGCAGGTACGCCCCGCAATACACCGTGTCAAAGCGCCCTTGCAGTCCCTGGCGCTCCAGGTCGCGCCGCTCAACCTTAAGGCTGCCGGTACGGTCGGCCGCATCACCATGACGGCGGGCCAAGACATCGCGCTCCAGCGTGCACGCGCTCGCCGTCAGGCCAAGTTCAGCCGCCTTGACACAAAGCGACAGGTCGCGACAGCCGGCGTGCAGGAAACTCTGCCCGGCTTCGCAACCATCGAATATCAAGCGTTCGTTCTGCATCGCCCGCAAGCCTGCCACCGATCGCGACCTCCCGGGCCCGGCAACGAGGGGGCTGGCACAATCGCGCGCAAGCCTTACAGCGCCGCGCCGGGCACGGTCAACCGCAAGTGCGATCAATCCGCCACGGCAATTCGCGCAAACCCCTTCCCTCGGGCCGGCGAACGCGGTATCAGGGCGCGAATTGTTGGGGATACCATCCAAGAGGAAGAATCTTGCCGGACCATTCTGCGCCGAACGCGCCGCGCTGGACGCGCGAACAGGTCGAGCATCTGCTGGCGACCGAGACGTTCAGATATCACCGCATCGAGTTGGGCTACGGCCTGGCGACCGAGGGCCGCGACCGCTCGAACACCGCGCGCCAGATCTTTCCCGATGACCTGACCGGCAAGAGCGTCCTCGATCTCGGATGCAGCGAGGGCGCGTTGTGCTTTGAGGCCGCCCGCCGCGGCGCAAGCCGGGTCATGGGCCTCGACGTCGAGCCCGACACCATCCGCAAGAACAAGCTGAAGGCCGAGTGTCTCGGTCTTGACGTCGAATTCGGCACCGTCGATCTGGAACGCGACACCCTGACCGAGAAGTTCGATTTCGTCCTGTGCCTGAACGTCCTGCACCACCTGACCAACCCGCTGTCGGTGTTGAACAGCCTGACCGAAGTCGCCGACGAACGCCTGATCCTGGAAATGGCCTCGCTCGGTCCGCACGACCGCCGCCGGCTCGGCATTCTGCCGCTGTTCGGCAACCTGCTGGCCAAGGCTCCGATCATCTATGTCGGCAAGACTCCGACCCGCGGCCGCAAGCTCAAGCGGTTTTTCATAACCCCCGGTGCCATCCACAACATCCTGGTCCACCACCGGCGCATCTACGCCCGCGTCGACATCAAGAAATCTGAACACAAGGACCGCTTCATCGCCACCGCCCACCGCCGCAAGATCGGCCATCTGGTCGTCGTCGCCGGTCCTGTCGGCATCGGCCTCGACAGGTTTTGCACCAATATCACCCGTGGCGGCTATCCCGAGGTCGCCGAAAAGCTGGCACTGCCGGCCGACACCATGCTCCTCGATTCGACACCCGGCCGACCGCAGCACAGAGCCCATCTCGATACCGCCGTGATCGGCTACGACATCATGCGCGCCTTCATGCGCACCGGCAACGTCTACAGCCGCGACGACAACCTGGACATCCTGTCCTGCGCCGAGAAGATCACCTACGTCACCCTGTGGACCGCGCCTGAAAAACTGCGCAAGCAGCTCACCGACAGCCGTTTCGGCTACGGCACCTTCAAGCGACCGAGTAAGCGCGAGCGCCGGATCTATTTCAGCTACGAGAACCCGGCCGAGATCGTCGGCCACTACGATGGCTGGTTCGATTACCTGGAGACCCGCAACGACGACCAGGTGATCCTCGACATGTCGCCGGACGTCCCGCAGTTCATTGATCGCACCGCCTGGTCAAAGATCGCCGCCAGCCTGCGGAGCTGACGGCAGTCAAACGCTCTGCCGGTCAAACAGCGCCTGCCAATCGGCCGCCGGTACGATCGTCTCGGTGTCTCCGTGCGATACGTAGACGTGGTTGCCGACGATCCTGTCGCCGAAGCCGTCGGTGAACTCGAACCACTGCCCATACCAGGACTTCAGGAACCCGGGATCCTCGTAGCGTTTCAGAATATGCTTCTGGCGTTTACGGCTTTTCAGGTTGAAGCCCGACAGCTCGTTCTTGATCAACCGCTCTTTCAACACCTTCAGCGGCGGCATCAGGGTAATCACAGTGACCTTGTCGGCAACCGCCATCAGGTCGTTGCGCGGATCCCTGTCGAATGTGCGGATACTGCGCCGGTAGGGCCGCAACAGGTCGTAATGCACGATAGCCCCGTCGACCCGCCCGCCAGGCAGGTCGATGTCGTGCCCGTGAATGCCGTGCCAGGTGCCGCCGTTCAAGCCGAACCGCGCCCGCATTGCCGGGTCGTCTTTCAGTTTGCCGAACAGCGTGCTCTTGCCGCTCGAGGTTGGCCCGACGACGACGGCGAGATGTGAGATCTTGCGCTTTCGCGCATGCAGCAGCAGCCGGCCCTTGAACGGCGACCTGGTGATTTCAAGCGGCTCGAAGGCGTTGGACATCGAATTGAACAGCACCCGCATCGCCTTGCCGGTGAACATGTGAGTGCGCGACAGGGCATCGTACCCGCGCTTCGGCGAACCCAGCATGACGACCGGCAGAGTGTTCAGCGCAACCGCCAGCGGCGATTGCCGGCCGGTGATCAGGTCGCGCATGTTGGGCGCGGCAAACTCGATGACGATCCGCTCATCGCACAGCGCCATCATTTTGCGCACGGCGCCGATCGCGTCATACATGTGGTGCAGGACATTCAGGCACAGGATCACATCGAAGCGGTCTTCGCCGAAATCAAGCGTCTCGAAGTCGCCGCATATGATCTCGGCATCGAGCCCCTGCAGCCGCGTAATCTCGGCGGCCTGACGCGCGCACTCCCGGTCCGGCTCGATGCCGGTCGCAAGCGCCCCGCGCCTGGCGCTTTCGACACAAAAGAACCCGAGAAAACAGCCTATGTCCAAGACCCGTTTGCCGGTGAGATCGTCACTGAAGATCACATCGTTCAGATAGCTGCGGTCATGGCCTTCGGTCTTTTGTCCGTCGGCCAGTTCGAACGACTGATACTTCAGCGCCTCACGGTCGGCGAACTCTGCAAGTGAATCGGCCGCCGCGTCGGTGCTTGACTTGGGACTGTCCGCCATCGGTTCTCTTGTCTGGTGTTGCGGCGCGCCCGCCGAAATGTGATGGATCTGCCTTCGCACGGCCGCCATCTTGAAGTTTGTCTTCCACCCAAGTACAGCATATGTCAACGGCGTCGGCAGTGGTATATGATGCCATCAAAACGGTCAACCGCACGCCCGCAACGGGATTCCACATCATGAAGAACACGGTCTTTGTTCACACAAACGCCAAGCAGATTGTCGGCGCCATCGTCGCCAAGCACTCCCTGAAGCGCAACTCCAAGCGCCCCGATGCTTTCGACGTGGCGATCATCGAGCACAAGGCACATGATTTCTTCAACGACTTCGAGGCTCGCGAGTTCCTGCGCGCCGGCACCAAGCGTGTCTGGGTCAACGACGATCTGCAATCGTTTACCCCGCTGCGCTTCATGCCACCCGAACTGATGGGCTATACCGGCCGCGCCATCGTCATCGACCCGGATGTCTTTGCCACCGGCGACGTCGCCGACCTTTTCGACATCGACATGCAGGGCAAGGCGATCCTGGCCAAGCCGCGCCCCGGCCACAATGGCCGTGAGGATTACGTGGCGACCAGCGTCATGCTGCTCGATTGCGCCAAGCTCAAGCACTGGAACGTGCGCCGGAACTTCGAGGAGATGTTCCGCTTCGAGCGCGACTACGACGACTGGATCACCCTCGCCACCGAGCCGCGCGACAGCATCGGCAAACTGGACAACAAGTGGAACGACTTCGACCACCTGTCGGCCGACACCCGGTTGCTGCACAACACCAAGCGCCGCACCCAGCCCTGGAAGACCGGCCTGCCCATCGACTACACCAACCGCATCCCCTTCCCGCTGGTTGCACGACTGCTGGGCCGCAACGGCTTTCGCCTGCCGCTGCGCTACAAACGCCACCCCGACCGGCGCCAGGAAAACCTGTTCTTTGCCCTGCTGAAGGAGTGTTACGACGCCGGCCTGGTCACCGACCGGATGCTGGCCGATGAGATGGCCCACGACCATGTCCGCCACGACGCCGTCGACGTCATGAACCGCGCCCCCGGCGTGGACGATATCCTCAACGGCCTGGAGCACGCTCAGGCCGCTTGACGCCGTTCTGTTGATTGAGAGAGATGGTACCGCCTCCCTGGTTTGAACAGGGGACCTCCGGATCCACAATCCGGCGCTCTAACCAACTGAGCTAAGGCGGCACGTCACGGGCGCAAACTATGCTGAGACAGTCAGCATTTCAAGCCTTGTCTGACATCGCCGGGGCGTGTGTGTGCAATTCATCGGAGCACGCAAAAAGGGCCCGCGCAAAGGCGGGCCCTGATCAGCTTTCAGCGTCGGATCGCCGGCTGACTAGGCAGAGAAGTCCTTCTTGAAATCCGCCACCGACTTGTTGGCGATATCCTGCACCGGCTTTGCCGTTTCCTGTGCCAGCTTCACCGTCAGTGCATTGAGTTCCGTTGCCTGATCGACAAGCGTCTTGCCGAAATTCTCGACATAGGTCTTGCCGGCTTCAATGGCTGTCTCCGGCTTGTCGGTAGACAAAAGCTGGCGGCTCAGTGCAAACACGTCGTTCAGGTTGGCCTGGGCAAACTCGATCGCCTTCAGCTGCAGCTCGGCTGCGTTATTCTTGAAGGCATTGGCGCTTGCATCGAAAACCTGGACGTTGCCGTGGGCAAATTCGCTGGCCTTTTCGGCAGCGGCCTGGGCCTGATCAACGGTTTTCTCAACGAATGCCTTGGCATCGGCTGGCATTTCGGCGCCCATCGGGAACTCGGGCTTATTCCGGGTGGTTTTGGATTTGCTGGTAGTCATTTTGCGCTCCATCGTTTGGCGTTCAAAACTCAGTAAGGTCAATATAGCAACTCGCATGGTGCATTGCAACATTTTTATTGCACTGCACCATAAATAGATCGAATCCGCCCTGCGTGGTTAATAAGGGATGGACGCAATTGCTAAACTCGGTCTATTTTCGTGTTCAGGCACTGCGGCAAGATATTTTCCTGGCGGAGGCGACGTGCTGGGGTTTGCGTTGTTTTGAGCCGGTTTGCTGACCGGTGGGAGAGTTACTGTAGAATGCAGTCCGCCGCCAATTCGCTGGACGAATTGCAAGCGTCGCCCCGAGCTGCATGGCTTTGGGATGGCGCTCGTGCGCGCATTGTTTGGGCAAACGCCCCGGGCATTGCCCAGTTCGGCGGCGACACCTTGTTCGATCTCATCGACCAGGCTTTCGACATGCGCCACCCGGACATCCAGCGCATTGCCGAACTGTGTGCAACCATGCAGCGTGGGTCGACGCAGGGCGAAACCTTCTCGCTTCCGACCGCCGGCGGCGACATCGCCGTCACCTGCGATTGCCAGATCCACGCCCTGCCCGACGGCCGCAACGGTCTGCTGGTGGTGTCACGTCCCGTAACCCAGGTTGCCCCGGATTCGCCCCTGATGACCGGCGTCCTGGAGGCTATGCCGATCGCCATTGTCGTCGTAGCAGCCGACGGCCGGACCATCTTCACCAACCAGGCCGCGGCCGACATCCTCGACCCGGCGCGCCTGCAGACACTCGATGACCTGTTGGAAAATGCAGCAACTGCCGAGGAACTGATCCGCCACACGCTGGACGCCGGCACCATAACCACCGTGAGGAAACTTGCGACCCGCCACGGCGAGCGGGAAGTCCGCATCATTTTTCGCCGGCTCGAAACCGCCGAGCCCGCGGCCGACAGCCAGATTCTTCTCATGCTGGAGGACGTTACCGAGCGCCGGGCCCTGGAGCGCTCGCTGGCCAGTGACGCCAAGCCCCCCACCCCGGCGCCGCCGCCGCCCGCACCCGCGCCCGACCGCGGTCCATCAGGAAGCTCATCCGGTGAGACTGCCGATCTTTCGGATATCGCCCGAAAGATTGCCGCCATCAAGCCGCCCAGCCTGGCCCCTGACCCTGCGCCCGCATCTCCGCCGCCGCCAGCGCCAGTGCCTGCGAAAATCGCACTGCCCAGGTTGCCCCAGGCCATCGCCAATCTTCTCGAGCCCTCGCCCGAGGCCGTGATCCTGCACCAGCTGAACGCGGTCTATTACGCCAATCCGGCTGCTTTGCGCTTGCTCGGGTTCGACGATTTCTCCGATCTGGTCGCCAAATCCGGACTGAGCGCAAACCTGATCGAACACAGCACACCCGACCGTCGCCTGACCGTGACCACCGGGGCCGGCACGGCCATCGCCGTCCAGGCGCGCACCAGCAAGTTCCCCTGGCACGAAGGTGTCATGTGGCAATCCAAGCTGAAGTTGCAGCCAGCTGCTGCCGGTGAAGAACCGCAAACCGCTCCCGAGCCGGAAAAGCCGCCGGCTGCTCTCGTCAAATTGACACAGACCGCCATCGAGAAACCCGAATTCATCACCCCGCCGGCACCGGTGCCGCGCACCGATGCAAAAGTCGACAAGCCCGCCCGCGTCATGCCGGTCGGCAGCGAAGACGCCGAACTGCGCACCATCGTCGACATCGCCGCAGACGGCCTCGTCACCCTCAACGAGAGCGGCGAAATCGTCAGTATCTCCGCCGGCGCCGAGGCCCTGTTCGGCTTCCGCCTCGCCGAGGTGGCCGGCCGGCCGTTCGCCGACCTGCTGCACGAAGACAGCCGCCCGGTGCTCAGGGCCTATCTTGCGTCGTTGAGCGAAAGCGGTGTCGCCTCGATCTTCAACGATGGCCGCGAGGTCACCGCCGTGGTCTCCCAGGGCGGTGAAATCTCGTTGTTCATGACCATCAACCGGCTGCACTCCGGCACCCATGCCAGCTATTGCGCCGTGCTGCGCGACATCACCCAATGGAAGAAGACCGAAGCCGAGCTGCGCGACGCGATCAAGAATGCAGAGGACTCCAGCGCCCAGAAGTCGGAGTTCCTTGCCCGCATCTCGCACGAGTTGCGCACGCCGCTGAACGCGATCCTCGGTTTTTCCGACGTCATGCGCTCCGAGCGCTTCGGCGAAATCGGCAACCCGCAATATCTCGGCTACGCCAGCGACATCCATCAAAGCGGCACCCATCTGCTGTCGCTGATCAATGACCTGCTCGATTTGTCCAAGATCGAGGCCGGCAAGGCCGAATTGAACTTCACCAGCGTCGATCTCAAGGCGACCACCGCCGAATGCGTGCGCCTGCTGCAGAACCAGGCAACGGCAGCCCGCGTGGTCATCCGCCAGAATCTGTCACTCGACCTGCCCAACGTCGTCGCCGATGCCCGCTCGATGAAGCAGATCATCCTCAACCTGCTGTCCAACGCGGTGAAATTCACCAATCCCGGCGGCCAGG
>JAHEJE010000097.1 GCA_024639035.1 Alphaproteobacteria bacterium | reverse complement strand
CCTCGACGTCCACGGCCATCGTGACAGTGACCGGCGACAACGATGACCCCACCGCCAACGACGACGTTGCATCGACTGGCGAAACCAAGGACATCGTTATCGATGTTCTCGCCAACGATACCGACCCGGACACCAGCGACGATCTCACCGTCACCAGCGCCGATGTCGTCGACGGCCTCGGCACGGCCCAGGTCTCAGAGGACGGGAAGTCGGTCGTCTACGATCCCGGTCGGCACTACAACGACCTTGCTGTTGGCGAGACGGCGACGGTCGAGATCAACTACAGCATCAGCGACGGCAATGGCGGCACCGACACCGCGACGGTCACCGTGACCGTCATTGGCCGGAACGACGGCCCGACCGCCAGGCCCGACACTGCAGAGACCGATGAAGACAGCAGTGTCGTGATCCCGGTCCTCAACAACGACACCGACCCGGACGGCAGCGATGTCCTGACCGTCACCAGCGCCACGGTCACCGAAGGGCTGGGAAGCGCCAGCGTCTCCGGCAACGGTAAGACGGTGACCTACAACCCGGGCACCGCTTACAACTATCTTGCCGTGGAAGAGTCTGTCGATGTCGAGATCACTTATGAGATCTCCGACGGCAATGGCGGCACCTCGACGTCCACGGCCATCGTGACCGTGACCGGCGACAACGATGACCCCACCGCCAACGACGACGTTGCATCGACCGGTGAAGACTCCTCGGTCAACATCGCCGTGCTCACAAACGACACCGACCCCGATACCAGCGATGACCTAACGGTGGCGAATGCATCGGTGACCAGCGGTCTCGGATCGGCCTCGGTCGCTGTGGACGGAAAATCGGTTATCTACGACCCGAAAGGCGCCTACAACAATCTGGCCGCGGGTGAGAAGGCCACCGTCAAGATTGAATACACTGTCAGCGACGGCAACGGCGGTACCGACACCGCGGTCGTCACCCTGACGATCAACGGCGCCAACGACAAGCCGACGGCCAATCTCGACACAGGTGCGACCGATGAGGAAACCGCGGTTCTGGTCAATCTCACCGATAATGACACCGACCCGGATGACAGCGATGTCCTGAAAGTGATCCAGGCCACCGTCGCCGAAGGCATGGGCAAGGTCACGATCTCCGAAGACCGCACTTCGATCCTGTTCGATCCGAACGACGACTTTGAGTACCTCGGCGAGGGTGACAAGGCCATCGTGGAGGTCACCTACACTGTCTCCGACGGCAATGGCGGCACCGATGTCGGCACTGCCCAGATCACCGTGACCGGCGTCAACGATCCCGCAACGTTCAGCGGCGTTGCGACCGGTGAGGTGACCGAGCGCGATGAAGACAATACCGTGGATGGGACGCTTTTCGTCACCGACGTCGACCAGGGCGAAGCCGAGTTCCAGGCGTCCACCCAGACCGGCATCTACGGAATGTTGGCGCTGACCGCCGCGGGCGCCTGGGTCTACACGCTCGACAATTCGGATGAAGATACCATCGCGCTGACCTTCGACGAGAGTGCCCAGGACATATTCACCGTGGCTTCGCTGGATGGCACCACGACGCAGATCTCGATCACCGTGAACGGTGCTGGATTCGACTACGAATACAACAGCTTCGGCGGCAACAGCGGCAGTTCCGAGTTCAAGTCGATCGACTCCGGAATGATTGAGGCCACGCAGATCGATCTGCTGATCACCCCGATGCCGCTCATTCTTGACGATGGCACCAGGAACAAGGTCAACGCCACCCAGACCGACCTCGGTATCGGTACCGGGCAAACGATATCCGCCGATGAAGGCATCCGCATGGAGATTGTCATCGGTGCTGATTCTTCGGGCCAGAGTGACATCGACATGCTGCAATTCGATGCTCATGTCGCCGTCCAGGTGTTCAAGGCTGGCGTTGTGCAGGTGCAGGGCGAGTCCGGTCAGACCGCTACGCTTCTGCTGCGTCTGGTCAATGCGGATGACGACAGCAATTTCGACACCGAGAACGACGCCGGAGACGTTGTGGTTCCGATCACCGCCGGAAATGTCGTGATCACCAAGGCGTCCGGCAACTTGGTTGTCGCCGAGAGTTACACCCTCGGCGATACCGTGGTCGTCACCGGCCTGCAGCAGGGCGATATCCTGACGATCAATTCGCCGTTCGTCTTCAACCGTGTTGAAATCGAAAACGGCAGCGATGAGATCGATCCCGGCACGCTCGTTGCCTTTGGCGGCAACAACTTCGAGGTTGGAGTGCTTGGCTTCAACATGCCCGACGAGTTGCTGCTGATCGGCGATGCCGACGACAACATCCTCACAGGCGCAGAGTCGAACGACACCCTGGACGGCCGCGGCGGCAGGGATACGCTCGAAAGCGGCGGCGGTGTCGACGTCTTTGTCCTCGGCCAGGATCTCTCGACCGGCGCTATGGCCGACATTTTCGCCGATTACCAGCAAGACGTTGATGTCGTCGACGTAACGGAACTCTTCGACCTTGGCCTCGGCGATTTCACCGAGGCTGCGCTGCAGGAATATGTCCGTTACATTTCAACCAGTGACAACGATGCCGATGATCCGGTGGCCGGTGTGGCTGGTGACATCTTCGTTGACGTAGATGGCGCGGCAAACGGCGACAACTTCGTTCTCGCCGCCCATCTCACCAATCCGGTTGAAAGCGTGATCTTCCGCGTCGACGACGGCACCAACCAGGATTATGTGACGGTCATCTGAATTGGTTTCGCCGGCAAGATGTCTGTCGGGCGCACCAATCCCTGGGCTACTTGCTCTTGGCCACATAGACGCCATCCCAGTCTCTCGGCGGTGACGATGCCTGAAATTCCCTTATGCGCTCGCGGTACAAATCGTACAGCCCGGTAAGGTCGATGCCGGCCGGCAGATCCTGTTCGGCCGCGGCAAGGGTCCGGCCGGCTTCCGCCCAATCCATCGCCCGGTAGCTTCCCAGAGCCTCGTGATGCTGTTTGGCGAAGCGCTGAAAGTTCGGATTGCCGCCCAGATCGGGCCCGCCGAGCAGGGCATAGATGCGCTGCGGGATCTGCTTGCCGACGACCCGGATCATGTCGACCTCGACGAAGGCATGATCGGGTGCCAGCCGCACCGTGTCCTCGCCGGTCAGGATCGACATCCGGTACTGCTTGGTCAGGCCTTCGATGCGCGAGGCGAGATTGACCGCATCGCCAAGTGCGGAATAGTTGAAGCGCCGGGTCGAGCCGAGATTGCCGACAAGGCAGACACCGGTGTTGATGCCGATACCGGCCTTCAGCGGAATGAAATCGCGCCCCGCCTCCTTGGCCTCACGTTCAAGGTCGACGTTCAGTTCCTGCAGGCTCTTGACCATCTCGAGCGCGGCTGAGCAGGCATTGCCGGCATGTTGCGGGTCCTCGAGCGGTGCGTTCCAGAACGCCATGATGGCGTCGCCCATATACTTGTCGATTGTCCCCATGTTCTCCATGATGAGGTCGGACAGCGGCGTCAGGAACCGGTTCATCAGCCGGGTCAGGCCCTGGGGATCGTCCTTGTAGGTCTCCGAAATCGCCGTGAACTGGCGCACATCGGAGAACATCAGCGTGACCTCGCGGGTCTCGCCGCCCAGCACCAGCATGTCCGGATTGCTGGTCAGTTGCTGAACCAGCGCCGGCGACAGGTATTGCCCGAATGCCCCCCTGATGGTGTTGCGCTGCAACTCCTCGCGGAAATAGTTGATGAAAGTGAGAACGAAGAAGATCGCAAAACTCGATGTCAACGGCAGCACGACATCGATCAGGATGCGTTTCTGGTCGAACAGATACCACGAGCCTGCAGACAGCACCGCCGCCATGATTGCGCCGGTAATCAGCACCGGAAGCGCGCCGAGCATCGGCACCAGGATGACGATCGCCAGGCCGACGAAGAACATCAGCAGCACCTCGACGCCGATGGCGTAGTGCGGGCGGATCAAAATTGTGTTGGTCAAGATCGATTCGATGAGCTGGGCGTGCAGTTCGACCCCCGGCACCGCGCTTTGCAGCGGTGTTGCCTTGAGGTCGTGCAATCCGACCGCCGACGTTCCCACCAGCACGATCTTGCCCTTCAAGAAGTCCTTGGGCACGTTGTCGGCCAAAAGATCGCTGACCGAGATGAAGCGCGTCGGGTCGGACCGCGCAAAGTGCACCCAGATTTGCCCATTGCGGTCGGTCGGGATTTCCGAACCGGCCAGCACAACCGATGTGATCCCGGCTTCATCGCGCTTGAGCAGCAACGTCGATTGGCCCGTTGCCACCCTGATCAGCTCCAGCGAGAACGACGGAAACACCTTGCCTTGGGCAATCATCGCTGACGGGATGCGCCGCACGACGCCATCGAACGCCGGGCGGATGGTGACCAGGCCATGGCCGTGCGCGGCCTCTTCCAGCACCGGAATGTTGGCCAGCAGGCCGGGAAACTTGAGCAGGAATTCTTTGGCATCGCCGCCCAGATAAGCAAACGCCGCTTCCCCTTTGTATTTCTTCAGGGCAACCGAGGTTTCCTCGTTGAGGCCCGACTGCCCGAGCACCACACGCCCGCGCGAAATGGCCTTGGCGAACACCTGGTCGTTCGACAGCAGGGCTTCCAGCGAGCGCCGGGTCGACAGATCTATTCCCGGCCAGTGTTCCGCCAGCCGGCTGGGCGAAAGCCGATCATGTTCCGGAAACAGGATATCGAACCCGGCGACAACACCACCTTGCTTGTGAATACTGCGCACCACGTCGGCCAGCCGGGTTCTCGGCCAAGGCCACTGGCCGTACTCCTCCATGCTGTCTTCGTCGATGTCGACGATGATCACCGCACGCAGGGTTTCTTGGCGCGGCTTGAGCGTCTGCAGGATATCGAACGATTTGAGCCGGAACAGTTCCACCGGCAGCGGATCCCAGGCCCGCAGGAATATGAACACCGCGAGCATCGCCAGGCCGGCCAGGCGCCCGAACCCCATGGTAAAGATACGCACAAATGCGCCCTTTAATGCGGCGAGCATTGGTGCCTGCTGAAGTGTTGCTCAAACTGTGTCAATCGCCGGGTCCCTGATCTGCCCTCCGCCATATTATAGAGACCGCCACAGTTCTGGCCAGTATCGCAGTGGCCTGCGCTTCAAAGTATCTGGCTGAGAAACTCCTTGGTGCGCGGATCCTTGGCGCTCTTGAAAAAGGTTGCCGGCGGCCCGTGCTCGACGATCACCCCGCGGTCGGTGAAGTAGATATGGTCGGCGATTTCGCGGGCAAACCCCATCTCGTGCGTGACCAGAATGCAGGTCATGCCCTCGGCCGCCAGGTCCTTTATGGTCACCAGAACCTCCTTGACCGTCTCCGGGTCGAGCGCCGCCGTCACCTCGTCGAACAGCATGACATCCGGCTGCATCGCCAGCGAACGGGCAATCGCCACACGCTGCTGCTGGCCGCCGGACAACTCGCCCGGATAGCTGTCCTCCTTGCCCTCCAGCCGCACCTTCTTGACCAGGGCGCGGGCTCGCTTCTCAACGACATCCTTGGCCTCCTTGAGCACCAGCACGGGTGCCATCATGATGTTCTCCAGCGCCGTCTTGTGCGGAAACAGGTTGTACTGCTGAAACACCATGCCGACCTTCTGGCGCAGCGCCAGCTTGTCGAGCTTGGCCGCGTGCACCTCCTGGCCCTCCACCGTGATCGAGCCGGCCTGGATGTCGTTGAGCGCGTTGATGCAGCGGATCAGCGTCGACTTGCCCGAGCCGGAAGGCCCGATGATGCAGATCACCTCGCCTTTCATCACGTCCAGCGAGACGCCTTTCAGGACCTCCAGGTCGCCAAACGACTTGTGCACATCACGGATCGAGACGATCGGCTGATCCGGTGTCCAGGTCTGTTGCTCCATGGGGTCCTCCTGGGGTTACAGTTTCACCGCGAACTTGCGCTCAAGGCGGATCGTGAACCGGGCGATCGGGTAGCAATAGGCAAAGAAGATCACCAGGCAGAAGCCGAAGAACGGCATCAGCAACTCCGGGTGATTGTCCTCGGCCTCCATGGCCTGGCGCGACAGGGTGACGATTTCCTCAACCCCGAGCAGAGACACCAGCGGCGTGGCCATGGTCAGGATCGCGTACCAGTTCATCCACGGTGGGATCATGCGCTTGAAGCATTGCGGCAGGATGATCCGCCACAGGGTCTGCTGGCGGCTGTAGGCCAACGACTCGGCGGCTTCCCACTGTCCCGTCGGCACCGATGCAATGGCCCCCCTGACGATCTCGGAGATATTGGCCATGATCGGCAGCGACAGCCCGAACACCGCCTTCATCCAGTCCGGTATCGGGATGACCAGACCGCCGACGGTGATCTCGAACGGAAACATCAGCATGACGATGAACAGCAGCACCAGCCACGGCGAGTTGCGGAACAGTTGCGTCATGAACCAGGCAAACCGTCGGACCGCCGTGATCTGCGATATCTGCCAAAGCCCCAGCAGAACGCCGGCGATGGTTCCGATCGCCATGGTTGCAAGCGAAATGATCAGGTTGAGCACGAAGCCCTTGCCGACCAGAAACGGCAGCCAGCGCCACAGCGCGTCGAATGCCATGGTCGTGGTGTAATTCGATTGGGCATAGGCGACCGACGGCCACAGCAGCGCCAGAGCGAACAGGGCAGGTAAGGTCCAGGCCGGCAGGTCAGCCAACCAGCGGCTGAACTTCAGCCCGTCGCCGCCGGTCGCGCTTGGCGCGTAGGGATGCAACACCGCAAATCCGGTCGAACCGTACAGGCTGTTGTACCTACCGCCGGCAGTATCGCGCCCGCTCATGAGCCGTACCCCGGAATGCGCATGACCCGTTCCCACTTGTTCATGCCCATCACCAGAATGCCGACAAGCCCGATGTAGGCAAAGAACAGGAACACCATGCAGGCATTCTGCGCCGTGGAATAGTCGTTGTAGATCGACACCATCTGGTAGAGCAGTTCCGGCACCGCGATCGCCAGGGCCTGCGTCGTCGTTTTCACCAGATTGACCAGGTTGTTGTTGAGCGCCGGCAGGCTGACCCGGAAGGCCAGCGGCAGCACCACATAGATGTAGATTTGCAGCCGATTCATCCCCAGCGCCTCGGCGGCCTCCTGGGTCGAGTCGGGGACCGCTTCGATGCCGGCCCGGAAGATCTCCACGTTGAAGGCGCCGGCAAAGAACGACAGCGAGATGATCGCCCAGCCGACATTCGAAATGATCGGCTCGACCGTCCAGCCGTCGGCCGATGTCACCGTCGGCGTGAACTGGCCGAGGGCGAAATAGAAGAACAGCAGCTGGATCAGTGGCGGTGTATTGCGGAAGAACTGGATATAGCCCTGCACCACCAACCGAAGCAGTTTCAGTGGTGAGCCCTGCAGCCAGGCCCCGACGACGCCGATGACCACGCTGAGAATCACGCAGATCACCGACAGCTTGATCGTCACCCAAAGCCCGCTGACGACCCGCGCCCATTGCCCGGCATCGTAGAAGAAGATGAAATTCCACTTCGGATAGGTCTCGGCCAGTTCCCGAAAGAACAGTTGAAAGGCCTCCAGCATGCCTCAAGCCCCTTGCGAGATGGGTTGAAAACGCCGCGCCCGGTTGCAGGCGCGGCGTTTCAGCAGTGTGTTGAGGTTACTGCTTGCCTTCAATCCAGTCTTTGAAACGTTGTTTCTGGTTGGCCAGGAACTGGGTTGGTTGGATGCCCCATTTGCGCTCCAACTCGATCAGCTTGCCGGACGACAGCCAGTTGTATTGCAGGCCGGACATGAAGTTGCCGAAGATGCAATTCTTCTCGTCGATCGGCACCGCCAGACCCCATGGCGTGTCGTCTTCGGAGTTCAGCGGCATTTCGTAGTCGTCATAGCTACCCGACGACAGATCCGACATGATCGATGAATCGTCATAGACCCAGGCAACGCACTTCTTGTCGCGCAAGGCCTGCTTGGCCTCGGCGTTACCGGTAAACGCAACGATCTGGACGCCATAGCGGTCGGTGACAATCTTGTTGTAGAACGCGCCCTGCTTGCCGCACACCGGCTTGCCCTGCAGGTCTTCCCACTTCTTCAGGCCGACGGCCTTGGGCGCCATCACGTTGGTGCCCGAGGTGTAGTAATTCGGGCCGGGGATGCCGACGAGCTTTCGACGGTCCGGCCGGTCGGACATGGTTGCAATGAACATGTCGACCTTGCCTTGTTCGAGAAACTGCATGCGGTTCGAAGACTGTACCGCAACCAGTTCAAGCTCGACGCCCATCGCATCGGCCATTTCCCTGGCCATGTCGACTTCCATACCGACGATGTTGCCGGACGGATCGCGGAAGCCCCACGGCTTGTAGTCGGCCTTCACACCGACGATCACTTTGCCGCGCTGCATCACCTTGTTCCACACGGTGTTCGCGCACTGCGCCGCATCTGCCGTAGCCGCTGCAGCCGACAGTGCGGCCACGGCGGTAGCGGTGGCCAATAGTTTTTTGATCATGGTTTTTCCTCCCTCTAGCTATTGAGATGGAAAGACTATGTCATTTGGGAGCGGGTCCACAAGAGGTCGCTTGCGCGCAATGGGCGCCTAGCTCGCGGTGGCGGCGGCGATGGCCGTTGAGAGTTTTGTGGTCAGCTCGTCAATCTGGCTGTCCTCTATGATGAAGGGCGGCGCCAGCAGCACGTGGTCGCCGCTCTTGCCATCCACCGTGCCGCCCATCGGATAGCAGATCAGGCCGGCCTCGAAGGCCGCCTTTTTCAGCTTCGCGTGCACCTTAAGGTTTGGATCGAATGGCGTCTTGCTGTCCCTGTCCCGAACCAGCTCAATGCCGCGGAACAGTCCGCGCCCGCGAATGTCGCCGACGAACGGGTGCTGTCCGAAGTGCTGATGCAACGCTTCGTCCAGGCGCGCGCCCATCCGGGTCACCCGCTCCAGCAGGCCCCGGTCCAGGATGGCCGAGACCACCGCATGGCCGGCGGCCGCGGCAGTCGGGTGGCCGATGTAGGTATGGCCGTGCTGGAAAAACCCGGACCCGCCCTCAATCGCCTCATAGATGTCGCGCGAGCACAGCATCGCACCGATCGGCTGATAACCGCCGCCCAACCCCTTGGCGATGGTGACGATGTCGGGCCGCACGCCTTCCTGCGCCGCGGTGAACAGACTGCCGGTGCGTCCCATGCCGCACATCACTTCATCGAGGATCAGCAGAATGCCATAGCGGTCGCAAATCTCGCGGATGCGCCTGAAGTATCCTTCGACCGCCGGCACCGCGCCCAGCGTGGCGCCAACCACCGGTTCGGCAATGAACCCCATCACCGTGTCCGGCCCCACGCGCTCGATTTCCGCCGCAAGGGCATCGGCCGCCCGCACGCCGTAGGCCGCTTCGTCTTCGCCCTCTGCCCGGTGGCGATAGGCAAAGCACGGCTCGATGTGGGTGATGTCCAGCAGCAACGGCTCGAACGGAGCCCGCCGCCACATGTTGCCGCCGGCCGCCAGGGTCGC
>JAHEJE010000096.1 GCA_024639035.1 Alphaproteobacteria bacterium | reverse complement strand
TCAATCCGATGGTGGCCAACATCACCAACTTCATGGCGCTGACGCCGTCTAACTTTGTGGCGCTTGCTGCCTACCGCGACGAACTTCGCGACATCAGGCACGACATGCCGCTGCATCTGGCAATCGCACTCACCGGCGGCACGATCGGTTCGCTGCTGCTGATATGGGCCGGCGAGGCACGATTTGAACGCTTCGTGCCCTGGCTGATGCTGACGGCGACGATCCTGTTTGCCGCCGGCGGTTGGTTGCGCAGCCATCTCGACCGGCTTGGCCGCGGCGGCGGCGGCATTCGTCAGCGCTGGCTTTACGTTTTTGAATTTATCCTGATGGTCTATGGCGGGTATTTCGGTGCCGGCATCGGCATCATCACATTGGCCGCCCTGTCTGTCGCCGGCCAGACCAGCCTGCATCATGCCAATGCCCAAAAGAACGCCATGATCGCTGCCATGTCGGTGATTGCATTGGGCATTTATGTGTGGAGCGGCCACATCGCCTGGCTTGCCGGCTTGCCGATGCTGGTCGGTGTGATCGCCGGCGGCTACGCCAGCATCCGGGTCATCAAGCGCATCCCGGAGCGCGTGGTGCGCAATGGCGTTCTCGCCTGGGCTGTCCTGCTCACCATCTATACTTTTTGGAAATATGGGTGAGGTTCTTGCCGCGCTTGCGCAGCCGGGCCTCGCGGGCAAGGGCGTAGGTCCCCGAAATGACAATAAGCGCGATGCCGGCGAAGGCTGAGGCGCCTGGCAGTTCGTCGAAGAACACATAGCCGAACAGGATCGACCAGATCACCACCGTGTAGCGCATCGGCGCTGTCGCCGAGACGTCGCAGGCGCGGATCGTCAGCACCATGAAGCTGTAGGCCGCGGCCAGGATAACAGCGCTGGCCGCCAGCATGGCGAACTGGTGGAGCGAAAGCGCGATCCAGCCATCGAACGCGGCCCACACCAGGCCGCCGGCAGTGACCACGACGGCATTGGCCAGCGCGATGATCATCGACGGCACGTTGGCCGGAATGCGCCGGGTGAAGATATCGCGCAACGACACCGAGAACAGCGCCCCGACCGCGAACAGCGTGTACAGGTTGAAATCGGCCGCGCCCGGCCGAACGATCATCAGCACGCCGACGAACCCGGCGCTGACAGCGGACAGGCGCCGCCAGCCGACCCGTTCGCCAAGAAACACCGTCGCCAGCACGATGACCACGAAGGGGGCCGCCAGCAGCACCGTATTGGCATTGGCCAGCGGCAGGTTGAGCAGGGCGTTGATGAACAGGATGGTGGTGACGAGATCGCTTGCCGCCCGCAGCATCACCGGCCTGGAGGCGATCAGGGTGTAGCTGCGCAACACCCCTTGCGCCCAGCACACGGCGCCGATGATGATCGTCACCAGCACACCGCGCACCACCAGAAGCTGCCCCGTTGGCATCGTCTGACCGACATGCTTGATGATCGCATCGTTGGCGATGAACGACAGCATCGCCAGCGCCATGTACAGGCTGCCGCGAAAGACGTCGTTCTGGCCGCTGCCGGCAGGTGAAGGAGAAGTCACGGGTGAAGGTCTCTCAAAGAGCAACAGGAACTGAGCCTATTGCCTCTGGCCGACCGCGTCATCCGCTAATTCAGCACTTCCATCTTGATGCGGGCGACGCCGCGACGCAGCATGCCGATGCGCTTGGCGGCGCCCAGCGACAGATCGATGATGCGGCCCTTGATGAACGGTCCGCGGTCGTTGATCCGCACGACCACCTTGCGGCCGTTGGCCAGGTTGGTGACCCGCACCTTGGTGCCGAACTTCAGTTTGCGGTGGGCCGCGGTGAGACCGTGCGGCTTGAAGCGCTCGCCATTGGCGGTCCGCTTGCCGGATTTGTAGTAGGAGGCCTTGCCGGTGGACTTGGTGCCGGCACTGACCTGGCTGGCCAGGGCGGCAAAGAACAGCGCTGCCAGGGCCAGCGCCACGACGAAGATACGTTTCATTTTTAAAGAGTTCCATCTGCTGACCGGTGCCATCTGTCGCCCGCACCGGTGTGTCCCGGGCGGCTAGATGACCGCTAAATGTGACGGCAAATTGACCGCTGGACGACTGTTTGGCGGCATGGCAAGAGTCCGCTTCAGACTTTGGTATGAATTGGATCCTGAATGCGCGACCCGAGATACGATATTCTTTTCGAACCGGTCCGGATCGGCCCGGTAACGGCGCCCAACCGGTTCTATCAGGTGCCGCACTGTTGCGGTATGGGCTACCGTTACCCGCAATCGATGGCGGCGATGCGCGGCATGAAGGCCGAGGGCGGCTGGGGGGTTGTGTGCAGCGAAGAGGTGGAAATCCATCACTCGGCGGAAATCGCGCCCTACCTGGAAGGCCGGCTGTGGGACGATCACGATCTGCCGGTGCATGAAAAGATGGTCGAAGCGGTTCATGCGCACGGTTCGCTGGCCGGCTGCGAACTGGTCTACAACGGCCATCATTCGTCCGGTCATTACGCCCGCACGGTGCCGCTGGCGCCGATGAACACGATGACCGATTTCGGCGATCCGGTGCAGGCCCGTGGCGCCGACCTTGAAGACATCCACAATCTGCGGCGCTGGCATGTGAATGCCGCACGGCGGGCCAAGCGGGCCGGCTACGATATCGTTTATGTCTATGCCGGGCACGACATGACCATCCTGCAGCACTTCCTGTCCAGGCGGCACAATCAGCGCACCGATGAATATGGCGGCAGCCTGGAGAACCGGGTGCGGCTGTTCCGCGAGATTCTGCAGGAGACCAAAGAGGCGGTCGGCGACACCTGCGCCGTGGCGGTGCGGGTGGCGGTGGATGAACTGCTCGGCGAGGAGGGGATTACCGCTGAAGGCGAGGGGCACGACATCGTTGCCATGCTGGCCGAACTGCCGGACCTGTGGGACGTCAACGTATCGGGGTGGGACAACGACAGCGCCACCGCGCGGTTTGCCGAGGAAGGCCATCAGGAACCCTATATCGGCTTCGTCAAGTCGCTGACCTCCAAGCCGGTGGTCGGTGTCGGTCGCTATACCTCGCCGGACGCCATGGTGCGGGTTGTAAAGAGTGGCATCATGGACATGATCGGGGCCGCCCGCCCGTCGATTGCCGATCCGTTCCTGCCGAAAAAGGTCGAGGAAGGTCGCCTCGATGACATTCGCGAGTGCATCGGCTGCAACATCTGCGTGACGGGCGATGAGACCTGTACGCCGATCCGCTGCACCCAGAACCCGACCATGGGCGAGGAGTGGCGCAAAGGCTGGCATCCGGAGGTCATTGCCCGCTCCGATGCCGGTCCGGCGTTGATCGTCGGCAGCGGCCCGGCCGGCCTTGAGGCGGCCCGCGCACTCGGGCAGCGCGGCATCGACGTGGCGCTGGCCGAGGCATCGGAACAACTGGGCGGGCGGATCAATGCCGAAGCGAAACTACCCGGCCTTGCCACCTGGGGCAGGGTGCGCGACTGGCGCATTGGCCAACTGCACAAGCTGGCCAATGTCGGGCTTTACCCGGCCAGCACCATGACGGCAGACGATGTGCTGGCGTTTGGCGCCGAACATGTCGCCGTTGCCACCGGCAGCACCTGGCGCACCGACGGCGTCGGCCGTCACCATCACCATCCCATTCCAGGTCTTGCAGACATTGCCGTTCTTGGCGTGAATGACGTTCTGGCCGGTGCGCGCCCCGCGTCCGGACCGGTGGTGATCTATGACACCGACGCCTATTACATGGCCGGCGTGCTCGCCGAGGTCTGTGTGGCAGCCGGCATCGAAACGGTATTGCTGACCCCCGATCCGGTGGTCTCGAAGTGGACCGAAAAGAACCTCGAACAGGCCCGCATCCAGACCCGGCTTCTGGACCTTGGGGTCACGCTGGCGACCGGGTACGGTTTGAGCCGGGCCGGACCCGGTGCGCTCGAAGCCGCCTGTGTCTACTCCGGCAGGACGCGGGAGATCGCCTGCGCCACTCTGATTCCGGTCACTTCACGCCTGCCCAATGATGTCCTATGGCATGAGGTCAAGGCACGTCAGGCCGATTGGTCCGACGCCGGTCTTGCGACCGTCACGCTGATCGGCGATGCCTATGCGCCGGGCATTATCGCCGCGGCGGTCTATGCCGGTCATCGCTACGCCCGTGAATACGGCGAGGCGATTGACCCGGATGCAACGCCGTTCAAACGTGAATTCATCGAGGTAGGGTAACGCCATGCATGTCATCGTCTTTGAATTCTGGCCTGCCGAGGGCCGCCAGGATGACTATTTCGACCATGTTGCAGCGCTGAGGCCGGAGCTTGAAAAAATCCCCGGCTTCGTCTCCGTGGAACGTTTCGAAAGCCTGACGGAACCCGGCAAGTTGCTTTCCTTGTCATTCTGGGAGAGCGAGGAAGCGATTGCCAGCTGGCGCGCCCTGCCACGCCACCGCAAGGCGCAAGCCGCCGGGCGGGCCGGGGTTTTCAGCAACTACCGCCTGCGCGTTGCCGAGGTCGCCCGTGACTATGGCATGTGCGACCGCACCCAGGCACCCGGCGACAGCCGCCAGGAACACGGCTGAGGCGAAATTCTGCCCCAGGGGCCGATTCTACTGGAATGTTGCAATCCTGCCAGTTAGGCTGAACCTCCGGTCAGATCACCGCCGTATACGGATCGGCAGTTATGCCATTATCCCGCACGGTGAACCGCAGGCATCCCGGGCAAGCGTTTTGTGGCATCGGCCTTGAGCGCCTTGGATGCGGCACTGTACTCCCTCGGTGTCCGGCAAAACGGCGTGCCTGCGGGACCTGACCGACAACCCGGGCCCTAGGCCGGCTACTACTGATTGCCGCGCCGGTTAAGCTGGATGCGCTGATACATGCCCTCGATGTTGAGAGGCGCCCAGCGTTCGAACTGACCCCAGTTGGCATACTTCGTCAGATCGATGACCGACTTCGTGGTCTCAAGGCTCTTGCCGAGCCGCGCCTGCTGCAACACTTGCTGGTACAGGTCGTCCATGTACTCGCGAAAGGCGGTGACGTCGTTCTTGTCTCCGACACGGCCGTGGCCGGGCACCAGGATGTCAAAGTCCATCCGCTCGACCTTGCGCAGCGACTGGATCCATTCCGGGATGTAGGCATCGGGGAAATCGCGGAAGGCAACGGTTTTCACCGGAATGAAGTCGACCGCGAACAGGGCCCGCTGCTTGGGAAAATGCATCACGATCATGTTGTCGGAATGGTTCTTGCCAACATAGCGCAGACGCACCTGCTGACCGCCAAGGGAGATGTTCATCCGGCTGTCGAATGTCACATCGGGCACAGCTGTCGGGCGTTTTTCGCCAACGATGATCCGCTTGGCCCGGTTGTGCGCAACCACGACCGCACCGTCCTCGGCAAAGACCTCGGCGCCACTGCTGTGATCGGCATGATCGTGGCTGAGAATGACGTAGCGCACCGGCTGTTTGAACTGTGCCTTGATCTTCGCCTTCAGCCAGCGCGCCGCATCGGCGTTGATCGGATCGGTGGCGATCACACCGTCGGCGGTAACCAGAAACACCGAGTAATGGAAGTTGTTCTGAAACCGCCAGAGGTCGCCCTGGATCTGGATGATCGCCCGCTTGGGCGGATTCTGGGCAAGCGCCGGCAGTGCCGCGACCAGCAGTGCGAGGGCGGCAAGAAACGGTCTTAGCAGCATTTTCATGATGACGAGCCTCGTTGAATTGTCTGTGATTGGGGCTTTCCCCGATTTGCGCGATGATCGCGCAGGCCGCCTGCGATGACAAATCAAAAGCGACGCAAGGTCTGAGATTCGAATGTTAGCCGCCCGTCACGCTCATGTGCCGGGTCAGGGCCGGGCGATTGTGGGCGCGGTCGATGACGAAGTCGTGGCCCTTCGGCTTGCGCGAGATGGCCTCGTCGATGGCCGTTGCCACCAGTTGGTTTCCTTCCGAAGCCCTGAGCGGTGCCCTGAGGTCGGCGGCGTCTTCCTGGCCGAGGCACATGTACAGCGTTCCGGTACAGGTCAGCCGCACCCGGTTGCAGCTTTCGCAGAAATTGTGCGTCAGCGGTGTTATGAACCCGAGTCGCCCGCCGGTCTGCTTGACTCTTACGTAACGGGCAGGTCCGCCGGTCTTGTACGGGATGTCTTCCATTTCGAAACGGTCGAGCAGGTTTGCCCGTACCTGTGACAGCGGCAGGTACTGATCGGTGCGGTCGCCGTCGATATCGCCGAGCGGCATGGTCTCGATCAGGGTCAGGTCCATGTCCTGCCCATGGCACCATTCCAGCATCGCAACGATTTCGTCCTCGTTGAAATTCTTCAGCGCCACCATGTTGATCTTGACCGCCAGCCCGGCATCCTGCGCCGCCTTGACGCCATCGAGCACCTTGGAAAGGTCGCCCCAGCGGGTGATGTCCTTGAACTTGCGCGCATCGAGGGTGTCGAGCGAGACGTTGAGCCGGCGCACGCCATGGCGGTAGAGATCGCCGGCAAAGCGCGCCAACTGGCTGCCGTTGGTGGTGATCGTCAGTTCCTCGAGGGCGCCGGTCTTCAGGTGCCGCGACAGGTTCTCGATCAGCGACATGATGTTACGCCGCACCAGCGGCTCGCCACCGGTCAGGCGCAGCTTCTTCACGCCTTTTTCCACAAACACCGTGCACAGCCGGTCCAGCTCCTCCAGCGTCAGCAGGTCGCGCTTGGGCAGGAACGTCATGTTCTCGGCCATGCAATAGACACAGCGGAAATCGCACCGGTCGGTGACCGATACCCTCAGATAGGAAACCTGGCGCCCGAACGGGTCGATCATCTCGCCGCTGTCGCCGCCCGGTTCATGCAGTCGTATGTGATCCATCGCCGGACAATGGGGCGGCGGGCGGCGGTCCGTCAAGTAAAACAGATTTGATCAACCGCCCGGTTCCAGCACGCGGGACGCCGCTTCCGACAACAGCCAGGCTTTGAAGATCTCGCGGGCGTCGAGTTTGGCACCGGGCAGCTCGTTCGGCTCCAGAATGTAGTAGTCGTGGCTGGTCTGAACCGCGACCTCGGACAGTTGCACCAAGCGGCCGCTGGCCAGGTCGTCGGCAAGCAACGCCGGCGCGCACAGCGCGATGCCGTGGCCGGCAAGCGCCGAAGACCGCAGCAGGTTGAAGTCCTCGAACACCGGCCCGCTTGGCAGAGCATCGGCCGCCACCTCGGCATTGTGAAACCAGTTCTCCCAGCCGCGTCGGTTCTGTTCGTGCAGAAGATCGGCGTCGAGCAGGTAGCGCGGATCGTCGAACGGACCCTTGTCGTCGAGGTATTGCCGCGAACACACCGGCCGCGCGTCGCCGTTGAGCAAACGGGTGACCCTCAGGCCCGGCCATTCGCCGGTGCCATAGGCGATCGCAATGTCCACGTCCTGGAAGTCGACCGATGCGCCATGAATGGCATAGAGCAGTTTGATCCTGATACCGGGGTGCGCCTGCCAGAACCGCGACAGCCGCGGGATCAGCCAGCAGGTGGCGACCGACGGGATCGCCGCCACGGTCAGCGTCGGCGTGTCGTCGCCGGTTGAAATGCGCCGGCAGGTGCGCGCGATGTCACCGAACGCCTCGCCGAGCGCCACCGCCAGCTCCTTGCCCTTTTCCGACAGGGCGATACGCCGCCCGTTGCGCTCGAACAATGCAAAGCCGAACCAGCTCTCAAGCTGGCGCACCTGATGGCTGACCGCCGATTGGGTGACGCAAAGCTCATCGGCGGCTTGCGAAAAATTCCCGTGTCGGGCTGCCGCTTCAAAGCTTCTGAGCGCCGTCAGGGGAGGAATCTTCTGCATATCTTTCAGGTCCGGGGCCAGATGAATTCAGCTCATATGGGTGTTGAGATATCATCCTTTGACTTGCATGTGAATTGGCCGTTTTCTCCGGCTCAGGCAAATTCGCCGTATGGCCAGGTGACATGGTTTCATGTGCACGCTCAACCCGGAAAGACAAGAAGATGGACTCCACAGCATTGCTCGACCGACCCCGGCTGGTTGACTATCGCAACAATGGCGCCAGGGCACGCGGCGCTTTTTCCGACGCCGAGATGGCCCGGCGGCAGAATGCCGTACGCGCCCTGATGGCGGACCGCGCCATCGATGCGGCACTGTTCACCTCGTTCCACAACATCTGCTACCTGAGCGGGTTTCTGTACTGCCAGTTCGGCCGCAACTACGCGCTGGTGCTGACGCAAGATGAGGCCACCACCGTTTCCGCCGCCATCGACGGCGGGCAGCCCTGGCGGCGCAGTTTCGGCGACAACCTCACCTATACCGATTGGCATCGTGACAATTTCCTCCATGCAGTGCGCCAACTGGCCGGCCCGGCCCGGCGCATCGCCATTGAGTTCGATCACATGCCGGCTGCCCTGCGCGATCAGCTGGCCTGCGCCTTGCCGGAGGTCGAAATCGTCGACATTTCGTACGATGCCATGCGCCTGCGCATGATCAAATCCGACGAGGAGATCGCCCACATCACCGAGATGGCCCGCATTGCCGACATCGGCGGAGCGGCCTGCGTGGAGGCTTTGGAGGTCGGCGCCGCCGAATTCGAGATTGCCCGCCACGCCACCTCGACGATGATCGGTGAGATCGCCAGGTCCTGGCCCGACAGCGAACTTATGGACACCTGGACCTGGTTCCAGTCCGGCATCAACACCGACGGTGCCCATAATCCGCTGACCACGCGGGCCGTCGAGGCCGGCGACATTCTCTCGCTCAACTGCTTTCCGATGGCTTGCGGCTACTATGTCGCGTTGGAAAGAACGTTGTTCGCCCGCCATGCCAGCGATGCCCATCTGCGCTACTGGGAAGTCAATTGCGAGGTCCACGAGACCGGATTGAAACTCTTGGTTTCCGGTGCCCGGTGTTGCGACATTGCGCATGAATTGAATGCGATCTATGCCCGCCACGATCTGTTGCAGTACCGCAGCTTCGGCTATGGCCACTCATTCGGCGTCCTGTCGCACTACTACGGCCGCGAAGCGGGCCTTGAGCTGCGCGAGGATGTCGAGACCGTTCTGGAACCGGGAATGGTGGTGTCGATGGAGCCGATGATCATGATCCCCGAAGGCCAGCCCGGCGCCGGCGGTTATCGCGAGCATGACGTTCTGGTGATCACTGATGATGGCAACCGCAACATCACAGGTTTCCCTTACGGCCCGCAGCAAAATATCATCGCGTGCTGAGGCCGGTTAACCAAACATTAACATTTTAAGGTTGCGAAACTGTCGCAAAACGCTTGATTATAGTCGCAAACGAGTCGCTGTTATCAGTACATATCGTTTGAATTAACGAACACATGCTGGGGACGCAAGGCGCGAGCAGCCATCTTGGAGTGCAATGTTGACATGAATTGCCGGAAGTTTCGTTGATATCGCAGGGTTTTCGGTTCCAGAGCGCAGTTTTGAGCGACCGCGGCGGATCAGCAGAAGTTTGATTTGAGTTCACTAAATCTGAAACGCGCGTCAAAAAAGGCGGGTTGAAG
>JAHEJE010000095.1 GCA_024639035.1 Alphaproteobacteria bacterium | reverse complement strand
CTGCCGCCATCTGACCGGCCAGATCACCTCGGCTGGAATAGCCCCAGATACCCTTGGTCGCCTCATTGATCAGCGGAATGGCAGGATAGACGATGACATAGCCGATCGACCAGATGATGGTGGCGTAGAACGTCCACAGCCACCAGCGCGGCATCGGGGTGTCGAGTTCCCTGATACCATCCCATTCATGACCGGTTGTTTCAGTGCCGGAAACTTCGTCAACTTGTCTGTCGGTCATGATCAGTCCTCTTTGAGCGGAATTTTTGCCGCCTCGTCATATGATTTTCGCGCCCATGGCCGGAAAGTGAAGACCACCACCGCGATGAAAACCACCATCAGGTACACCAGTCCCCAGCTGTCGGCGAGGTGACGCAGTTCGTTGTAATCCATGACAGCCTCCTGTTAGCGATAGTTCTGGTCGGCCTGATAGACGGAGAAGTCCACAAGGGTTCCCAGCATCTGCAGGTAGGCGACCAGGGCGTCCATCTCGGTCAACTGCGAGGGGTTGCCATCAAAATCGCGCACCTGCGCCTTGGGATAGCGGGTGGCGACCGCATCGGCACCGTCGTCATCGGCATTGGCCTGGGCCTTGATGTCGGCTTCGGCATTCTCGATCATTTCGTCGCTATACGGCACGCCGACGGTGCGGTTTGCCTTGAGATGGGCGGCGATGTCATCGGTCCTCAGCGGCGTTTCCTTCAGGAAGGCATAGCGCGGCATAATGGATTCCGGCACCACCGACTGCGGGTTGGTAAGATGCTCGACATGCCATTCATCGGAATAACGGCCACCGACGCGGGCAAGGTCCGGACCGGTGCGTTTGGAGCCCCACTGGAAGGGATGGTCATACATACTCTCGGCCGCCAGCGAGTAGTGGCCGTAGCGCTCAACCTCATCACGGAAGGGACGGATCATCTGCGAGTGACACAGATAGCAGCCTTCGCGCACATAGATGTTGCGCCCCTTCAGTTCGAGCGGCGAATAGGGCCGCATGCCCTCAACCTTCTCGATGGTGTTCTGCAGATAGAACAGCGGCGCGATTTCGATGATGCCGCCAATCGACACCACTGCCAGCGACAGCACCATCAGCAGGGTGGCGTTCTTTTCGATCATTGCATGGGTGAATTTTGCCATTGCCCTGCTCCTTATTCTGCCGGGGCCGCGAGGATATCCATCGCAGCTTCGTCACGCGTTTTGCCACGGATGGTCTGGTAGATGTTCCAGGCCATGACCAGGGCACCGGCGAGATAGAGGAAACCGCCGAATGCACGCGCCACGTAGGCCCAATGCACGGCCTGAACCGATTCGGCGAAGGAATAGACCAAAAATCCGTTGGCGTCGTATTCGCGCCACATCAGGCCTTGTGTGATACCGGCAACCCACAACACAGCGGCATAGATGACGATGCCCAGTGTGGCGAGCCAGAAGTGCCAGTTGATCAGACGCAGGCTGTACAGCCGGTCGCGGTTCCACAACTTGGGCGCCAGATAATAGATCGCGGCAAACGAGATCATTCCGACCCAGCCAAGGGCGCCGGAATGGACATGTCCGATAGTCCAGTCGGTGTAGTGGCTGAGCGAATTGACCGCCTTGATCGACATCATCGGGCCTTCAAAGGTCGACATGCCGTAGAAGGCCAGCGCGAGAACCATCATGCGGATTACCGGATCGGTGCGCAGTTTGTCCCAGGCCCCCGACAGGGTCATCAGGCCGTTGATCATACCGCCCCAGGACGGCATCCACAGCATGATCGAGAACACCATGCCCAGCGTCTGGGCCCAGTCGGGAAGAGCTGTGTAATGCAGGTGATGCGGACCGGCCCAGATATACAGAAAGATCAGCGACCAGAAGTGCAGAATGCTCAGGCGGTAGGAATAGACCGGGCGGCCGGCCTGCTTGGGCATGAAATAATACATCATGCCGAGGAAACCGGCGGTCAGGAAGAAGCCGACCGCATTGTGGCCGTACCACCATTGCGTCAGGGCGTCCTGAACGCCGGCGAACAGCGAATAGCTCTTGGAGCCGAAGATCGATACCGGTACCGACAGGTTGTTGACGATATGCAGCATCGCGACGGTTACGATGAAGGCAAGATAGAACCAGTTGGCGACGTAGATATGCGGTTCCTTGCGCTTGAACAAGGTGCCCATGAAAACCAGAAGATAGGCGACCCAGACGATGGTCAGCCACAGGTCGACGTACCATTCCGGTTCGGCATATTCCTTGGATTGGGTGATGCCCATCAGGTAGCCGGTTGCCGCCAAGACGATGAAAAGCTGATAGCCCCAGAAGACGAACCAGGCCGTGTTGCCGAGCGCCAGGCGGGCCTGGCAGGTGCGCTGAACGACATAGAAGCTGGTGCACAGCAGGGCGTTGCCGCCAAAGGCAAAGACCACCGCGGAGGTATGCAGTGGGCGCAAGCGACCGAAGTTGGTCCAAGGCCAATCGAAATTGAGGATCGGGTAGGCCAGCTGCAGGGCGATGATCACGCCGACCAGGAAGCCGGCAATGCCCCAGAACAAGGTGGCGATGGTGCCGTAGCGCACGACCCCATCGAGGTACTTGGCGCCATCATCGGCGCTTGGCTTGTCACTGTTCCTGACGGTTACGACGATTGCCACCAGACAGGCCAGGGCAACCACCCAGGCATGCGCGGCAAACAAGCCATCGTGGGCCTTGGCTGCGGCCAGCAATGCGGCAAGCAAAGCCAGAGCGTATAACGCCAGCTTTCCCAAAACGTCCATAAGAATTCCCCATGTTTCCTGTGGTCGGTCCTGTGCCCGCCACATCTCCACGGCGTGCGAACAGTCGGATTGTCAGACAAATGCCGGAGACGTTGACTGCGGTCTTTGATCTGAATCAACGCGCCGCACCCGCCGGTGCCTCAATCATAGAGCAATGATAACGCCTGAGTTTGAAGTGTGGCCATGAAAAACTCGAAACCGGACGGTGGCAAAATGGCGCATTCCTGTGAATCGCTGAGTGAGGGCAACCCGCTTGACGCCATCGAAACCGCCCATCGGATACATGCTGATATCTGCGATGTGCTGGAAGCGATCGCCGACGGCCTGCCGGACGACGTCGATTGCCGGCTGGCGATCAACGCTCTCGACAGTTTGCGATTCGAACTGCCGCTGCACCATATCGATGAAGAGGAAGGGCTGTTTCCGCTGTTGGAAAAACGGGCGCAGCCGAAAGACAACATTGCCGACGTGCTGAACAGACTGGCGAAGGAACACGCTGTCGACGAGAGCTTTGCCGAGGAACTGGACGACAGTCTGGAGGTCTTGAGCCAGGGCGGCAAGGTCGACAATCCCGACATGGTTGGCTACATGCTGCGCGGGTTTTTCGAGAACTACCGCCGGCATCTGCACTGGGAGAATACGCTGGTTCTGCCGCTGGCCCGCAAGCGCCTGCGAAAGAAGGACCTGCGGCGGTTGCGGGAAATACTCGCTGCCAACCGGTCGTTGCATTCGTGGACCCGTTGGCACGAAGACACAGCGCACTGACCAGGCCGGCATCGCCGTTTGAGATGCTGTGGACGAATCAGCATGTTGTACTTATCGCTTGGCGATGATTCGCAGACTGTACGATTGGGCAATGGACCTGGCGGCACATCGCCACGCCACGGCGGCGCTTGGTTTCATTGCATTCATCGAGAGTTCGGTGTTTCCGATTCCCCCCGATGCGCTGCTGATCCCGATGGTGCTCGCCGAGCGCGCCAAGGCGTGGCTGTATGCCACTGTCGCGACGCTTGCTTCGGTGATCGGTGGTGCGGCGGGCTACGCTATCGGCTATTTCCTGTTCGATACGGTGGGTCAGGCGATCATCGATTTCTATGGCCTCGGCGAGAAATTCACCAGTTTCTCGTCGAAGTACAATGAATACGGCCTGGCGATCGTGTTCTTTGCCGGGCTGACGCCGTTTCCCTACAAGGTGATCACCATCGCCAGCGGCGTCACGCAGATGGCGGTGCCGGTGTTCATTGCCGGCAGTATCGTGTCGCGCGGCATCCGGTTCTTTCTGGTCTGCGGGCTGCTGTACTGGTTCGGGCCGCCGATCAGAGCGTTCATCGAGCGCTATCTGGGGTGGCTGACTCTGGCCATGGGTGTGCTGCTGGTTGGCGGCTTTCTCGCCGTACGCTATGTGTTCTGAATGACACAATTTCGCGACAGCAACTCTGCCATGACTTTGTCGGCCCTGAAGATGCAAAGGTGGGTCATCTTCGTTTTTGCGCTGTCGGCGGCGACCATCATCGGGGCCTGGGCGTTTCAGTTGATCGGCGGCTTCAGTCCGTGCCCGTTGTGCCTGATGCAGCGCTGGGCGTACTACGTCGTCCTGCCGCTGACGCTCGCGATGCTTTGGCCGGCGGTTGCGGCCAGGACTCCACTGGTGCGGCTTGGACTGATCATCTGCGCATTGGTCATGATCGGGGGGGCTGGTATCGGCGTCTATCATGCCGGCGTCGAATGGGGGTTCTGGCCGGGGCCGCAATCATGCGCCGGGGGTGGCGGGCTGTCGGGCGGCCTGCCGGACCTGAGCAAGGCGACGGTGGTTCGCTGCGACGAGGCGCAATGGCGCATGTTCGGGCTGTCGTTTGCCGGCTGGAACGTCGTCGTTTCGCTGCTGGTCGCGGCGGTTGCCCTGCGCGGTGCCATGACCAGGGATCACGGTTCCAGTTCGCTGTCCCAGTAAAGGTAATCCTGCCAGCTCTGATGCAGGTAGTTCGGCGGAAATCGGCGGCCGTTGCGGTGCAGCTGGTAGACGGTCGGGCGCACCGGCTTGTGCGCCGGGAACATGGCGGCGGCCTTGGGCATCTTGCCGCCCTTCTTCAGATTGCACGGCGAACAGGCGGCAACGACATTGTCCCAGGTGGTCAGGCCGCCGCGAGAACGCGGGATCAGGTGGTCGAAGGTCAGGTCGGAGTCAATGCCGCAATACTGGCACCGGAACTGATCGCGTAAGAACACATTGAAACGGGTGAATGCGGGGTATTTGGCCGGGCAGACGTAATTCTTCAGCGACACCACGCTCGGCAGCCGGAAGGCAAAACTGGGGCTGTGGACCTCGGTTTCGTATTCGGAAACGATGTTGACCCGATCCAGAAACACCGCCTTGATCGCATCCTGCCAGGACCACAGCGACAGCGGGTAGTAGCTCAACGGCCGGAAGTCGGCATTGAGCACAAGTGCCGGGCAGTTCTCCGGCCGGGTCATGACAGCTTCGGGCTGCACCTGTTTACACCTCGCTTCGCGCTGTGACAGGGGCACCGGTAAGTTGCCCCCGGTTGTTTCGGGCCTCGTACTATATCTTGTGAAACGGTCTTGTGAAGGTCCAGACTGTGGCCTGTCGATCACACAAAGATCATTTGGGCGGCAACCCTTTGATGACCCGGTAGTGTGCCCACAGCAGGCGCGCGGCGATGGCGCGCAGGGGTCTCCAATCCTCGGCAAGCCTTTGCATGTCTGTTGCCGAGGGCCTGCTATCGAGGGCGTGAACATCCTGAACGGCGACCTGCAGGGCAAGGTCGGCGGCCGGCCAGATGTCGGGCCGGCCGTGGCAGGCCAGCAAATAGACCTGGGCGGTCCAGTCGCCGATGCCCTTGACCGCGGTCAGGTGGGCGCAGGCCGCCGCGTCGTTCATGGCGTCCAGCCGGTCGAGATGCAGATGGCCCTCGGCGATGGCCGTTGCCAGGGCGCGCATGGTGCGCAGCTTGGGGCCGGACAGGCCGCAGGCGCGATAGGTCTTGTCGGGTGCTGCGGCCATGGCATGAGGATCGAAGGGGGCAAACGCGGCTTCGACGCGCTGCCAGATGGCGGCGGCGGCCTGCAGTGAAATCATCTGCTCGGTGATCATGTGCAGCAGTGTCGGCAGGCCGGGGGGCGACCGGCGCAGGGCCGGTTGGCCGGTCACCCGGTACACATCGCCGAGCACCGGGTCGCGGCCGATCAATTCGGCGATGCCGGCGGCAACATCGGTGTCGGTTTCAATGGTTTTCATATCGAGGCGGCGATCCATTTGACGCAGCAAGCCCAACCGGCCTATAGGCGTGTGATGTTCCCGCCACGACTATACCGCAAGCGATGACGGCGCGATTGCGTTTTGCTCCGAGTCCGAACGGGCCCCTGCATCTCGGCCATGCCTATTCGGCGCTGTTTGCGCAGCGGATGGCACGCGAACTCGAGGGCAGGCTGCTGCTACGCATCGAGGATATCGACACCGCGCGCTGCAAGCCGGAGTACACCGAATGGGTGTTCGAAGACCTGGCCTGGCTTGGGCTGAGTTGGCCTGCGCCGGTGCGCCGCCAGAGCGAGCATCTTGCAGCGTACACGACGGCGCTCGACCGGCTCGAACGCTTGCGGCTGCTCTATCCGTGCTTTTGCACGCGCAAGAAGCTGAACGCGGCGCGCACGGCGAAGGATCCGGACGGGGCGCCGGTCTATCCGGGCATCTGCAAATTGCGTACCGCGCAAGAGCGAATGCAGTTGATGACGGCCGGCACACCGTTTGCCCTGCGCCTCGACATGGCCAAGGCGATCGTCGCCGCCGGCGATCTGCGTTTCCGGGAGCTGGTCAACACGGCGAGCGGTGAAGCCGAAACCCTGAATGCCGATCCGAAGGTCTGGGGCGATGTCATCCTGGCGCGCAAGGACATCGCGACGAGCTACCACATCGCCGTCGTGGTCGACGACGCCGTGCAGGGCATCAGCCATGTAACGCGGGGAACCGACCTGTTCGCCGCAACGGCCATCCACCGGCTGCTGCAGGTCCTGCTCAACCTGCCGCAGCCGCAATATGCCCATCATCGGCTGATCGGCGACGAGACCGGGCGCAAACTGTCCAAGAGCGCCGGCGACCGTTCGCTGCGGGCTCTGCGCCAGGCCGGCGTTTCAGCCGCCGAGGTGCTTGAGCTGCTCGGGTTCGCGTAGGTCAGTCGACCAGCGCCTGATAGACCAATGAGCGCAGTTCCTTGCGCAGCGGATAGGTGCTCGACGGCATCAGCTGGGTCAGGTAGAGCACCGTCATGTCCTCGACCGGGTCGACCCAGAAGACGGTCGAGGCCATGCCGCCCCAGCCGAAATCACCGACGATGCCGAGCATGCGAGCGGTCGGCGGATCAAGCATCACCCAGAAGCCGAGACCGAAGCCGACGCCGTGGAACGACGTTTCGCACCAGGTGTCGGGACCCATTGCGGCGATGTCGCCGGGCAGATGATTGCGGGTCATGAAGTCGAGCGTGCGCGACGACAGCAGTCGGACATCGTCGAAACGTCCGCCCAGGCGCAGCATCTCGGCAAAGATCAGGAAATCGCCGGCGGTCGACAGCAGGCCGCCGCCGCCCGAGAAGGTGTCGACGCGGCCAGCCCGGTAGCGCGACGTGTCGGCGGCATCGTCCAAAACCATGCCGCCGCTGCCGTCTGCCGCATAGAGACTGGCCAGCCTGGCGGCGTCAGCGTCGGGGACATCGAAACGGGTGTCGGTCATGCCGAGCGGTTCGAAGATGCGGTCGTGGAAATAGCGGTCCAGCGGTTCGCCGCTTATCACCTCGATCAGCCGGCCGAGAACATCGCTGGCCACCGAATAGTGCCAACGCTCGCCGGGATCGAACTCCAGCGGCAGACGGGAAAGACGCCTGACAGCGGATGCCAACCCGCCGGCTCCGGGCCCAAAGTCCAGGTTCTGCGAAAGTTGTGCGGCGCCGAGCGGTCCGCCGTTGAAGCTGTAGGACAGGCCCGAAGTGTGGGTGAGCAGATGGTGGATGGTCGGTTTTGCCTTGAGCCTGCGGGTCTTGTCCAGGCTCTTTGCGCCCTTGCGCAGTACCCGCAAGCCCTTGAATTCCGGCAGGTAGTCCTCGATGGGATCGTCGAGGTTGAACAACCCCTGCTCATACAACATCATCAACGCAACGGCGGTGACCGGCTTGGTCATCGAGAACATCCGCACGATGGTGTCGAGTGCGTAGGGCTTGGCGTTCTCGACGTCGCTGAGGCCGGTGAAACCATGCCAGGCGACCTTGTCGTGGCGCGAGATCACGGTTGCCGCGAACGGAATTTTTCCGGCATCGACATAGCGCTGCATCCAATCTTGAATGCGCTGCAGGCGCTCAGGATCGAAACCGCGCTCGGCGGAGCGTGATGTGTCGTTCATTGTCGTGTCCCATCAAAGGCAGACGGCCGGCAAACAGTGCCGGCCGCGCCATGCATTTGCCGTCTTACAGTGATTTAGACAAACCACCAACGGCGGAAGATATTGCCACCGTCGTCATGCAGGATCTGCTGCATCTCGGCATACATCTCGGCCCGTTTCTTTCATCCCGGCGTCATTGAATTTCCTTGCGTCGCGAATTCTATACACAGATGGCGGCCTGGGCAAAGCGGCTCGCCAACAGGCCGGTGACCGTCGAGACCGTCTCAGCGCTCGGTCAGCTTGAGTTCGATGCGCCGGTTCTTGGCTTTTGCGGCATCGCTGTCGGCCGGGTCGATCGGCTGAAATTCACCAAACCCGGCGGCAACCAGCCGTTTGGGCGGGATTCCCTTGTCGATCAGGGTCTTGACCACGGCAATGGCGCGCGAGGCCGACAGCTCCCAGTTGGACTGGAATTCGGGGGTGTTGATCGGATCGATATCGGTGTGGCCGTCAACGCGCAGAACCCAGTTGATGTCGGCGGGGATCTGCTGGTCCAGTTCGACAATGGCCTGGGCCAGCTTGTCGAGCTCGCGGGCACCAACGGGATTGATTTCCGATGAGCCCTTGGGGAACAGCACCTCGGACTGGAATACGAAACGGTCTCCGACCACGCGGATGTCGGAGCGTTGCGACAAGATGCGCCGCAGGCGGCCGAAGAATTCCGAACGGTAGCGGGCCAGTTCCTGAACCCGCTGGGCCAGGGCGACGTTGAGGCGGCGGCCGAGGTCGGCAATCTGGGTTCTGCTCTCGCGGTCGCGGGTTTCGGAGGCTTCAAGTGCGTCGTTGAGAACGGCGATCTGGCGGCGCAGGGCGGCAAGCTGCTGGTTGAGCAGTTCGACCCGGGCGAGCGCCTCTGCGGATATCTTCTTTTCACCCTGCAACTCGGCCTGGAACTTGCTTAGAGCACCCGCCGAGGCCTGTCCTTCGGTACGTAGGGCATCGATCACACCCTGCAGGCGGCCGGTTTCGTCGCGGGCCGATTTGAGATCGTCGGTCAGTGCGGCGAGGGTGGTTTCGAGTTCCGATTTGGCCGAGGCCTCCAGGGCCAAAAGTTCGCTGAGTTCGGCGATTTGCGAGCGCAGCTTCGACAGCACGGTGTCCTGGCCGGTGATCTCGCGGGCCAGCATGAACTGAGCGATCATGAACACCGACAGCAGGAAAGTGATGACCAGCAGCAACTGGGCCATGGCATCGACGAAGCCCGGCCAGTAATAGCCGGCCTGGCCGGATCGCTCCCTGCGACTGGCAAGACCGGCCATGGTCTAGCTGTCGCCCTTGGAG
>JAHEJE010000374.1 GCA_024639035.1 Alphaproteobacteria bacterium | reverse complement strand
GGCCTGACCGACGAACTTCGCATCATCGCCGACGGCCCCGTGGCCCCGTCGCTGCCCTATGTGACCGCGGTCAACCGCACCCCGCGTCAGGCAGAGATGATCCGCCGGGCGCTTGTTTGTGTATGTAAAGACGCCACATTGAAGCAAGCTCGCGAACAGTTGTTCCTTGCAGGCGTTGCCGTTATGGGCCGTACCGACTATCAACGCGTCCTGGACATCGAACGTCAGGCGGACAGCTTCGGTTATCACCAACTCGCCTGAAACGGCTGGCGAAGGAAGGCAAGACCAATGATCGATCTTTACACCTGGGGAACCCCGAACGGCCGCAAGGCGTCGATTGCCCTGGAGGAGGTGGGCTTCGATTACACCGTCCATCCCATCGACATCATGAAGGATGAGCAGTTTCAGCCCGACTTCCTCAAGATCTCGCCCAACAACCGCATTCCGGCGATTGTCGATAACGACACCGGCCAGTCGGTCTTTGAATCCGGTGCTATCCTGATCTATCTGGCGGAAAAGACAGGCCGGTTTCTTGCCGCCGAAGGTCCGGCCAAATGGTCGGCCCTGGAATGGCTGATGTGGCAGATGGGCGGCCAGGGGCCGATGTTCGGCCAGGCTCACCATTTCCTCAAGTTCAACCCCGGCAAGGCGCCCTATGCCGAGGAGCGCTATCACAACGAGGCCAAGCGCCTTTATGGCGTCCTCGACCGGCGCCTCGCCGAAGTTGAATACGTCGCCGGCGACTATTCCATTGCCGACATGGCGATTTTTCCCTGGTGTGCCCGGTTCGAATGGCAGCAGGTGAATTTGAGCGAGTACAACAACGTCACGCGGTGGTATAATGCCGTTGCAGCGCGCCCGGCGGTTCAGCGCGGCTACAAGGTGCCGGACGCGACGCAGGACATTCCACGGCCGTAAGGCGGTGATAACCGCCTGGCATTCGGCGATACACGGTCTCGGACGTGTCCGCCGACCGGGCGAACGAAAACAGGAAAGCGATGAAACAGTTTGCGCAGGCCTTCGCGCTCTCGATCATCCTGCTGCTGGCGGCGGGGACGTCTGCCTTGCGCGCCCAGCAGGGCGAGGAACTGGTCGTCGGTGTCGATGAAGTTCGCCAGGAGCCGCTGTCGCAGACCGTCGCCGTGATCGGCCGGGTCGTCGCACAGCACTCGAGCCGGATCGCCGCCCAGGTTGCCGGGGCGGTGCGCAAGGTGCACGCCGATGTCGGAGACAGGGTGGAAGCCGGTGCGGTGATCGCCGAACTCGATACCGACACCAAACGTGCCGAGGCCGATGTCCTTTACGCCCAGCTTGAGACCGCCCGGGCCGAGTTCCAGACCGCGCAAATTCAGTTGACCCTGGCCCGCCAGGAACTCGACCGCCAGCAGCGCTTGGAAAAATCCGGTGCGTTTTCCAAGTCGCGCTTCGAGACCGCCCAGCAGGAAGTGCTCAAGGCGCAGTCCGAGATCGAGCGCACCAGGGCGGTCATGGCGACCCGGCGCGCTTCGGCCCGGGTCCTGGAGCTTGAGATCGCACGGGCCCGGATCAAGGCGCCGTTCGCCGGCGTCGTCGTCGAGCGCATGACCGACAGCGGCAACTACCTGCGCATCGGCGATCCGGTGGTCAAGATACTCTCCGACGAACAGTTGGAAATCGAGGCCGAAGTGCCGTCTTTACGCATCGCCGGCCTGAAACCCGGCTATCGCATCGCCGCCAACCTGGAGGATGGCACGACATTTTCCGCCGTCGTGCGCGCTGTGCTGCCGGTCGAGAATCCGATGACCCGTACCCGCCCGGTGCGCTTTGAGCCCAACTGGCCGGACAACATCGCCCGCCTGGCCGATGCCCAGTCGGTCACCGTGCATTTGCCTGTCGGCCCGCCGCGCGATGTCGTAACCGTGCACAAGGATGCGGTAGTCCGCAAGGCCGGCGAGGCGGTGGTGTTCGTCGTTGACCAGGGCACCGCCAACCCGCGCACCGTCGAGCTCGGCGAGGCGACCGGATCGCGCTTCGAGGTGCTTGCCGGGCTGAAGGTCGGCGACGTCACCGTGGTGCGCGGCAACGAGCGCCTGATCCCCGGCACCCGGGTGAAGATCAGGACCGGATCGTAACGCGGGCGCACCAGCATGAACCTCATCAAGGCATCCATCCAACGGCCCATCGCAGTGGTCTCGGCGGTTATCATGGTGTTGCTGTTCGGCTGGCTGGCACTGCAGACCATCCCCATCCAGCTTGCCCCCGACGTCGACCGGCCGGTGATCACCGTCAACACCTTCTGGCCCGGTGCCGCGCCGGCTGAGATCGAACGCGAGATCACCAACCGCCAGGAAGAGGTGCTCAAGGGCGTCAGCGGCTTGCGGACCATCGAGAGCCGGTCTTCGCGTGGCTCGGCCCGGGTTACCCTTGAATTCCAGGTTGGCACCAACATGGACAAGGTGCTGCTGCTGGTCGCCAACCGCCTCGACCGTGTCGTCGGCTACCCTGAGGAAGCCGATGAACCGACCCTGTCGCTGGCCGGCGCCGAGGACCGGCCGATTGCATGGTTTATCCTCACCCGACTGCCCGGCAATACC
>JAHEJE010000373.1 GCA_024639035.1 Alphaproteobacteria bacterium | reverse complement strand
TGAGCGCCGCCGCGCCTTCCGGGCGTGACGCGGCAACGCCGGCATCCGGCGTCCACTGCCAGGCGCGCCCGTCGTTCAGCCCCTCGGCGAACACGCGCTCGCCGCCGGCCTCGATGTCGATACGCATCTGACCCTCGCGCGTTGCGACATAGGTGGCCGTCACCTCGAAAGTCGGCTCGCGAATGTCAAGCCTGATACGGAGATTGTCGATCGGCGCGAAGGCCTGCTCGCCGCCGACCGCAGTGGCATTACAGGCGAGGATTTCATCCAGAGTAGCGGCGCAGGCTCCGTCGACCATGGAGGCCAGGCAGCAGAACATCAGGGTGGCAACAGTTTGGTTCATTGGATCAAGGTTCCTGGGAACTTCCTGTAACGACGAGTGAGCCGGGAATTTCGTCGCACTAGCTTGCGGAGACCTGCGTATGGCGCGCTCGCCGAAGGCAGGTCCAGCCGATGATAACTCGCCGCGCTGTGCGCTGACCCTGCATAATGGGACTGCGCCCGCCCGATCACCGAACCTACGGACAACCACAAGCACCCGTGAATTCCTCTATCAAACCACCTTGTCTCGCCCTTCTCGCTCTGCTGGTGATTTCCCCTGTTGCCCCGGCCCAGGACCTCGGCGACCCCGATTGCCCCCGTTTGATGCTGATTTCCAGCTACAACGGCAACAACGTGCGCATCCACGACGCCTGCGACGGCAGCTTTATCCGCAACCTCGACACCAACGGCACACTGGCCGGCCCCCAGGCGATCGCGCTGGATCCGGCCGGCAACCTGGTCGTAGCGAGCGAGACCAACGGCCGCCTGGTGCGCTACCATCGCAGCACGCTGACTTACGACGCCGTCATCAGCGGCGACCGCCCGGAAACGCCGCAGGTGGAGCCGGTACAGGCGGCCTCGCCGACGGGCCTCGCCATTGCCCCCGACGGCCGCATGTTCGCGGGTTCCTACACCCAGCAGCGGGTGGTGGAAATCGACCCCGACACCGGCCTGGCGCTGGGCGACATTGCCACGATGGCGCGCTCCGGCGTCGAGGGACCGGACACCGGCATGCTGCTCGACGGCAACCGCCTGCTGGTGCCCGGCTTCGACAGCGATAGCGTGATCGAGGCCGATATCAGCCAGGCTGCCTCGGACCGCGTATTGGTGGCGGCCGGCGCCGGCGGCCTGAACGCGCCGCGCACCGTGCTCAAGCTGCCGGGCGGCAACCTGCTGGTGACCAGTTGGCGCGGCAATGCGATCCTCGAGTTCAATGGCGCCAGCGGCGCCTTCGAGCGCACCGTCAGCACCGCCGTCGAACGGCCCACCGGTATGGCGTTGGAGTCGGATGGCGTGCTGCTGGTGGCCAGCGACCGCGACCACAACATCCGGCGAATCGACCTCGACAGCGGACGGGTTGTCGGGACACCGGTCGGGTTCGTCGACGCGCCCACCTTTATCTTGCTGCTGGACAAGGAAAACACGAACCTGGCGCAGAACAATGCCTTCTGGGTGATCGGCGTTGGCGCCATCGAGGGAAAAACCATCTCGGCGGACGAAATGGTCTTGACCACCGGTGGCCAATTCGGTGCCGCCTTCGACCCGGCTTCGATTGAAAACCAACCCTGGGGCCGCCTCGAGGTCGAATTCGGGTCCTGCGACGGCGGCGAGGTCAGCTGGGTGCCGACCGACCCGGCGTTCGAAGCCGGCGGCTACGCCATAGTGCGCCTGGCGACCGACGCCTTCAGCGTGGAATGCAATGAAACCGGCTTCGAGACGATCGACCACGACCGTTGGATGAACGGCCTTTGGTACGGTGGCCCCGCCCGCGACGGCGAAGGGTTTTCAGTGAACATCATCGAAGGCGGCCTGGCCGTCATTACCTGGTACACCTACCGTCCCTAGCCTAGTCGCCAAGAAGGCGCACAACCGGGTCGGATTCCGACCCCTCCCAATGGCTCGCCAGCTCGATCGATCCGCCCAGCACCGGCAAGAACAGCAACAGCACGCCAAGGGCCTTCAGAACGGACCTCCCCCAGCCCCCGCCATAGCAAACCCGCAGCGAGGCCACCAAATACCAAAGCACGTATCCCAGCAAAACGAACTGCAAGGCCATCACCGCGAGATACCGATCGGACAGCTCTTCAATCGCCATCAGCAACCCGAATCCGATGAACATCGCACTGAAAAAATAGGCCGTGTACACCAGGTGCTCGAGGTAGAAGAAGCGGCGGTAGAACAGTTTCAACGCCAAAGCGTAGATCGGTAGCAGCAGGAACATCCCGCGGGAGTACACATCGATCGAGAATTGATGCTGCGGCAGCCCTTCGGGGTCCGGCGGCACGATCGCGGGCAGCACAAAGAAAAACACCAGGCTGATCAACAGGTACATGCGCACCGGCGATGTGTGGGCAACACGCCGCCCGTCGTTGAAGTCGCGCGCCAGCAGGCCGGGCCGGGTCAGCAGCAGCCGCAGCGACGCCAGCATGCGCCCGTCCACGTCGAACAGCTCGTCCAGCAGTTGGCCGAACACCTGCAGCCAGGGGCGCTTGAAGACGCGCGTCGACTGCCCGCAGGCCGCGCAGAAGCGAG
>JAHEJE010000372.1 GCA_024639035.1 Alphaproteobacteria bacterium | reverse complement strand
CAGTACAACACCTCCGGCACCGCGGCGTTCCTGCAGCGCGGCTGCGTGGCGGCACTCAAGCACGGTGAAGCGTTCGCCACCGAACAGGTGGCGCGGGCGCGGGCCAACCGGGACATGGTGTGCGATACGCTCGGCCAGTTCCCGCAGGTGCAGTTCGAGGTGCCGGAAGGCGCCTTCTACCAGTTCTTCTCGCTCGAGGGCATGACCGATTCCACCAGGACGGTGCTGCGGATCATCGATGAGGCCAAGGTGGGCCTGGCGCCGGGCGGGACCTTCGGCACCGGCGGCGAGACCTTCATGCGCATGTGCTATCTGCGCGATCCCGACATCCTGCGCCAGGCCCTGGAGCGGCTCGGCAACTGGCTGGCCAGTGCCAGGCCCGAATGACGGCGATTGCATTGACCAGCGCCGGCCAATTGCCTATCTCAAAGGTCAGAAATTACACCTGACGTGAGACACCATGGCCGTTCGCGAAATCATCAAAATTCCGGACCCGATGCTGAAAACGGTTTCCAAACCGATTGAACGTGTCGGCGACGACGTGCATGCCCTGCTCGACGACATGCTTCAGACCATGTATGCCGCGCCGGGCATCGGCCTGGCCGCCGTCCAGATCGGGGTCCCTCGGCGCCTGGTGGTGATCGATCTGGCCAAGGAGGACGAGGAGCCGCAGCCGATCAGGCTGATCAATCCGCAGGTCGTCTGGGCGTCGGACGAGCTGGCCGAGTACGAGGAAGGCTGCCTGTCGATCCCGGAGGTCTATGACACGGTGACCAGGCCGGCGGAGGTCAAGGTGCGCTATGTCGATGCCGGCGGCGACACGGTGGAACGTCACTGCGACGGCCTGCTGGCGACCTGCATCCAGCACGAGATCGACCATCTCGACGGCATCCTGTTCATCGACCACCTGTCGCGGCTGAAGCGCGGTCGGGTGGTCAAGAAGTTCACCAAAGCGGCGCGTCAGGCCAAAGAGGCAATGTGAAGGTTGTTTTCATGGGCACGCCGGAGTTTTCGGTTCCGGTGCTGGAAGCCATCGTGGCGGCGGGGCATGAGGTGGTGCGGGTCTATACCCGGCCAGCGCGCGTGGCCGGCCGCGGTCACAAGCAGCGCAAGACGCCGGTGCACCAGGCCGCCGACCGTTTGGATCTGGAGGTCGCGACACCGAAAAGCCTGAGAGGTGCCGATGAGATCGCGGCCCTTGCGGCACTTGGCGCCGATGTCGGGGTGGTGGCGGCCTATGGCCTGATCCTGCCGCAGGGCGTGCTCGATGCGCCCCGGTATGGCTGCCTCAACCTGCACGCCTCGCTGCTGCCGCGCTGGCGCGGGGCGGCCCCGATCCACCGGGCGGTGATGGCAGGGGATGGCGAGAGCGGTGTCTGCGTGATGCGGATGACCGCCGGCCTCGACGAAGGCCCGGTGTGCCTGAGCGCCCGTGTCGCCATCGATGCGACCACGACGACGGGCGACCTGCACGATGCCCTGGCCGACGCCGGCGCGCCGCTGATGTGCCAGGCACTGGCGCTGTTGGGCAAAGGCGGCCTCGATTGCACGCCGCAGGTCGATGGCGGCGCCACCTATGCGGAAAAGATTTCCAAGCCGGAAGCGCAGATCGACTTCGACCGGCCGGCCGCCGAGGTTCTGCACCATATCCACGGCCTGTCGCCGTTTCCCGGTGCCTGGTTCATGGTGCGATCGGCTCCGCAGCAGGCGGTGCGGGTCAAGGTCCTGCGCTGCGAACAGGCCACCGGCTCCGGCAAACCCGGCCAAGTCCTCGATGAAAAGCTGACGATCGCCTGCGCGTCAGGCGCCATCAGGCCGCTTGCGGTACAGCGCGAAGGCAAGGGCGCGATGCAGCCGGACGAGCTCCTGCGCGGCTTTGCGATGCCGCCCGGCACCGTCATCACCAAGGCCTGAGACCGTGCCGCGCTATCGCATTACCGTGGAATACGACGGTGGCCCCTATGTCGGCTGGCAGCGTCAGGACAACGGGCCGAGCGTGCAGGGTGCGCTCGAGACCGCGCTTGCCGCCCTGAGCGGCGAGACCGCCACCGTACAGGGCGCCGGGCGCACCGATGCCGGGGTGCATGCGCTGGGCCAGGTGGCGCATTTCGATCTCGCCCGGTCGTGGCAGCCGGACCGCATCCGCGACGGGCTCAATGCCCATCTCGGCGATGAGCCTATCGCGGTGGCGGCGGCCGGCGCGGTCGGCGATGATTTCCATGCCCGGTTCTCGGCCACGCGGCGGCACTATCTCTACCGCATCGCCAACCGGCGGCCGAAGCTGGCGCTGGAGCATGGCCGGGCCTGGCGGGTGCCGGTGCGGCTCGATGCCGATGCCATGCATGAAGCCGCGCAACTGCTGATCGGGCAGCATGACTTCACCACCTTCCGGGCCAGCGAATGCCAGGCCAGATCGCCGGTCAAGACGGTGGATTTCGTTTCCGTGTCGCGTCTGGCCGATGACATCGAGATCGCCATCAATGCCCGGTCGTTCCTGCACAACCAGGTGCGCTCGATCGCCGGATCGCTGAAGCTGGTCGGTGAGGGCAAATGGCACGCAGCGGACCTGAAACGG
>JAHEJE010000094.1 GCA_024639035.1 Alphaproteobacteria bacterium | reverse complement strand
TCGATCGCGGCCGCGGGCCTGTTGCCACAGTACTGGTGCAGCGCGGAACACTGGCGCAAGGCGATATCGCCGTGGCCGGCACCGCCTGGGGCAAAGTGCGCGCCCTGATCAACGATCGTGGCGAGCAAATTGAGGCGGCCGGCCCCTCGGTGCCTGTCGAAGTGCTCGGCATGAATTCGGTGCCGGAGGCCGGTGACGCCATCGTCGTGGTCGAATCAGAAGGCCGGGCGCGTGAAATTACTGGCTACCGTGACCGCAAGCTGCGCGAAAGCCGTGGCGCAGCGGTTGCCCGTTCGTCGCTCGAGCAGATGATGAGCCAGCTCAAGGAAGCCGGCATTCAGGAATTTCCGATCTTGGTGAAGGCCGATGTGCAGGGTTCTGCCGAGGCCATCGTCCAGGCACTGGACAAGCTCGGCAACGACGAGGTTTCCGCCCGCGCCGTCCACTATGGCGTTGGCGGCATATCGGAAAGCGATGTGCAACTGGCCACAGCCTCCAACGCCGTGATCCTCGGCTTCAACGTGCGTGCCAATCAGCAGGCCCGCGATGCAGCTGAAAAGGCCGGCATCGAAATCCGCTACTACAGCATCATCTACGACCTTGTGGATGATGTGAAGGCAGCGATGTCGGGCATGCTGGCGCCGGAATTGCGCGAAACCTTCCTGGGCAATGCGGAAATCCTGGAAATCTTCGCGGTCTCGAAAGTCGGCAAGGTGGCCGGCTGCCGGGTCACCGAAGGCACCGTCAAACGCGGTGCCAAGGTGCGCCTGATCCGCGACAACGTCGTCGTGCACGAAGGCACCCTGTCGACACTCAAGCGGTTCAAGGACGAGGCCAAGGAAGTGCTGGCTGGCCAGGAATGCGGCATGGCCTTCGAAGCCTACCAGGACATGCGCCCCGGCGACGTCATCGAGTGCTTCTCGGTCGAGGAAGTCGAGCGCAGTCTTTAAAAGGCAGCCCTCGGTATCTGGAACTGGACAATGTCGAAGTCTAAAGCCCCTTCCCAACGGCAATTGCGCGTGGGTGAATTGATCCGGCATGAGCTGGCGGACATCTTTACCCGCGGCGATACCCATGATGCGGTGATCGATCGGGTAGGGGTTACGGTGCTTGAAGTGCAGGCATCTCCTGACCTAAAGATCGCCACGGTTTATGTGCGGCCATTGCTGGACGCAGATGCGGACAGGCTATTGCAGGCGCTGCAGAAAAACCGGCGGCGCATTCGCGGTATCCTGTCGCCGCGGCTGACGCTGAAGTTCATGCCCGATCTGCGGTTCAAGCTCGATACGGCGCTCGACTATGCCGGACATATCGACGACATCCTGAGGGACCCCAAGGTGGCGCGCGACCTTGCCAAGGCGCCGGACGGCGACGCTTCCGAAGGCTGATCAGCACAATGGGACGCAGGAAACGCGGCAGGCCGGTCAGCGGCTGGCTCATTCTCGACAAGCCCGCCGGGCTCGGATCGACCAAAGCGGTGAGCGTTGTGCGCGGGCTGTTCGATGCAAAAAAGGCAGGGCACGGCGGCACGCTCGACCCGCTGGCCTCAGGTTTGTTGCCGATCGCGCTGGGCGAGGCGACCAAGACGGTTTCGTTTGTCATGGACGGGGCCAAGACCTATCGCTTCACGGTGAAATGGGGCGAGGAGACCTCGACGGATGACACAGAAGGCGAGGTTACACAGAGCAGCGATGTGCGGCCGGATGAGGCCGCGGTCATAAACATTCTGGCGCAGTTCACCGGCACGATTTCACAGGTTCCGCCACAGTTTTCGGCCATCAAGGTGGATGGTGAGCGGGCTTATGACCTGGCGCGCGACGGCGAAACGCTTGATCTTGCCGCCCGGCCGGTGGAGATCGACGAGTTGCGGTTTGCCGAGCGGCCGGACGATGACCATGCCGTGTTCGAGGTCGAGTGCGGAAAGGGGACCTATGTGCGAGCGCTGGCGCGCGATATGGGCCGCGAACTGGGCTGTTTCGGTCATGTCTGCGCACTGCGCCGGACGGCGGTCGGGCCGTTCGATGAGGGCGATATGATTTCACTGGAAAGTTTACAGGAATTGCGCCATAACGGCGCCGGCCCGGAAGGGCTGGACGAAACCTTGTGTTCTGTCGAGACCGCGCTGGACGACATCCCGGCGCTGGCCGTTGACGGATCACAGGCGGCACGGTTGAAACAGGGCCAATCGGTCATTCTGCGCGGGCGCGATGCGCCTATCGCTGAAGACCCGGTTCTGGTGATGTGGCGGGACAAACCCGTCGCCATTGCCCGGATCGAAGGCGGCATCCTGAAATCAACCCGTGTCTTCAACTTGAACGGTGGCCAGTAACGGCCCTTATGAAGGAGTACAACCGATGTCGGTTACACCTGAGCGCAAGCAAGCGCTCATCAAGGAATATTCCACGTCCGATAGCGACACAGGTTCCCCCGAAGTGCAGGTTGCAATCCTCACAGAGCGGATCAAAAACCTGACGGATCACTTCCAGACCCACAAGAAAGACAATCACTCCCGGCGCGGCCTGCTGAAAATGGTTTCACAGCGCCGCAAGCTGCTGGATTACGTGAAGGCCGGCGATGATGCCCGCTACCGCGACCTGATCCAGCGTCTCGGTATCCGGCGTTAGTCGCAATAATGCGCGGGCGGTCTGGCAAATGCCGGGCCGCCCGCAACCCCTTTCAGGCGATCAGGCAATGGGGCCGGATCGCAGTTCAGTCCATGACGGGGTGCCGCAAGAACGAATCGAAATCTGTGTACGCGGCGAAGGACAGATAAAGGAAATATGATGTTTGACATTCATGTCGAGGAATTCGAATGGGCCGGCAAGCCATTGCGGCTTGAAACCGGCCGCATGGCACGCCAGGCCGACGGCGCCGTGCTCGCCACGTATGGCGAGACCACTGTCATTGCCACGGTCGTGGCCGACCGCAGCCCGAAACCGGGATTGGATTTCTTCCCGCTGACCGTGAACTATCAGGAAAAGACCTATGCCGCCGGCAAGATACCCGGCGGTTTTTTCAAGCGCGAAGGCCGTCCCGGCGAAAAGGAAACGCTGGTCTGCCGGCTGATCGACCGGCCGATCCGGCCGTTGTTCGCCAAGGGCTTCAAATGCGAGACCCAGGTGATCATCAACGTTTTGTCGCATGACCTGGAAAACGATCCGGATATCGTTGCTCTGGTTGCAACCTCTGCAGCACTGACGCTGTCGGGAGTACCGTTCATGGGCCCGATCGGCGCAGCCCGCGTCGGCATGATCGACGGTGCCTACGTGCTCAACCCGACCCTGGAGCAGATGGAAGAGACCGATCTCGACCTGGTCGTTGCCGGAACCACAGATGCGGTTCTGATGGTTGAATCCGAAGCCAAGGAACTGTCGGAAGACGATATGCTCGGTGCGGTGATGCATGGCCATGAGGGCTTCCAGCCGGTGATCGATGCGATCATCCGCCTGGCCGAGCGCGCGGCGCGTGAGCCGCGCGAGCATGTTGCAGAAGACAATTCCGAGCTTGAGGAAAAAGTCGGCGGTCTGGTTCGCGACGATCTGGTGACAGCCTACGGCATCGCCACCAAGGAAGAGCGCGTCGAAGCCATCGCCACAGCGAAAGACAAGGCCGTTGCGGCTTTGTGCGGCGATGATCAGGACGAACCAGCCGATGCGCAGAAAGTCGGCGGCGCGTTCAAGTCCGTCGAAAAGGACATCGTGCGCGGCAGCATTCTCGATACCGGATCACGTATCGACGGACGCGGTCTTGCCGATGTGCGTCAAATCAAGTGCGAAGTCGGCGTTCTGCCCCGCACGCACGGCTCGGCTCTGTTCACCCGCGGTGAAACCCAGGCGTTGGTGGTGACCACACTGGGCACCGGTGACGACGAGCAGTTCATCGATGCGCTGGAGGGCACCTACAAGCAGAATTTCATGCTGCATTACAACTTCCCGCCGTTCTCTGTCGGCGAGACGGGCCGCGTCGGCTTTACCGGCCGGCGCGAAGTTGGCCACGGCAAGCTGGCCTGGCGGGCCATGCACCCGATGATGCCGGGCAGCGATCAGTTCCCCTACACCATCCGCGTGGTGTCCGAGATCACCGAATCGAACGGTTCATCGTCGATGGCCACGGTGTGCGGCACCTCGCTATCGCTGATGGATGCCGGTGTGCCTTTGCGCCAGCCGGTGGCCGGTATCGCCATGGGGCTGATCCTGGAAGGCGAGAAGTTCGCCGTTCTGTCGGACATCCTCGGTGACGAAGATCATCTCGGCGACATGGACTTCAAGGTGGCCGGCACCGAAGAGGGCATCACCTCTTTGCAGATGGACATCAAGATCACCGGGATCACCGAAGAGATCATGCGCACCGCGCTGTTCCAGGCGAAAGACGGCCGGTTGCATATCCTCGGCAAAATGTCCGAAGCGCTGACCGAATCGCGTCCCGGCCTTGGCGAATATGCGCCACGCATCGAGACGATGAGCATTCCGGTCGACAAGATCCGCGAAGTGATCGGTTCGGGCGGCAAGGTGATCCGCGAGATCGTCGAGAAGACCGGCGCCAAGGTCGATATCTCCGATGACGGCACCATCAAGGTGGCGTCTTCTTCAGGCGATGCGATCGATGCGGCGCTGAAGTGGATCAACTCCATCGTCGCCGAGCCGGAAGTTGGCGTGATTTACGACGGCAAGGTCGTCAAGGTTGTCGACTTCGGCGCCTTCGTCAATTTCTTCGGCCCCAAGGACGGCCTTGTGCACATCTCCGAACTGGCGCCACAGCGCGTTGGCAAGGTGACCGACATCGTCAAGGAAGGCGATGAGGTGAAAGTCAAACTGGTCGGCTTCGACAATCGTGGCAAGGTGCGCCTGTCGATGAAAGTGGTCGATCAGGAAACCGGCGAAGAGATCAAGCCGGAGAAGAAGGAAGAGGCTGACGAGGAGTAGCCAGCGCTACGCCGCAGCTTTTGCGACAAAAAGAAACGCGCCAGTTTGGCGCGTTTTTTGTTGTGTCAGGCTGCCTGTCTACCAGGGCGCCTGGTGCGGCGGCGTTTGGCCGGGCGGGGTGAATGCCGCTTCGGGCCGCCGCGCCGCTGGTTGTTGGCCGGGCGTGGGCGTTCGTCGCCAACCGGGCCATCGCCGACAACCCGCAAGGGATGTTTGATCAGCCGTTCGATGGCGCGCAACTGCGAGCGCTCGCTGGCATCGCAAAAGGAAATCGCGATGCCGTCGGCACCGGCGCGGGCTGTACGACCGATGCGGTGAACATAGCTTTCCGGCTCGTGCGGCAATTCGAAATTGATCACGTGGCTGATACCATCGACATCGATACCGCGCGCGGCAATGTCGGTCGCCACCAGCACCCGGATGCTGCCGGAACGAAACCCCTGCAATGCACGCTGGCGGGCATTCTGCGATTTGTTGCCGTGAATGGCGTCGACGTTGATGCCCTCCCGGTTCAGCCGCTTGGCGACATTGTCGGCGCCACGCTTGGTGCGGGTGAAGACGATCACCCGCGAGACGTCTTCCGGCGCCAGCAACTCGACCAGGCGCTCGCGCTTTTGGGCGGTATCAAGGTGATGCACACACTGGTCGATGCGATCTACGGCCACCGTCTTGGAAGCAACCTCGACCCGCCGCGGCTGATCGAGGACTTCGCTGGCCAACTGGCCGATTTCCTTGGGCATGGTGGCCGAGAACAGAGCCGTCTGACGTTCACGCGGCAACATGGCAACGATCTTGCGGACATCGCGGATGAAGCCCATGTCGAGCATCCGGTCGGCTTCGTCGAGCACCAGATACTCGCAAGTATCGAGCCGGACGTGGCCCTGGTTGACCAGATCGAGCAGACGCCCGGTGGTAGCAATGAGAATATCGGTGCCGCGGCGCATGGCATTGACCTGGGCGCGCTGGGAAACGCCGCCCATGATTACCGTGTGGCGCAATCTGACATGGCGGCCATAGGTCTTGATGCTGTCGGCGACCTGCAGGGCGAGCTCGCGGGTCGGCACCAGGATGAGGGCGCGCATGGCGTTGGGTGATGGCTTGCCGCCATGGCTGATGAGATTTTCGATCAGCGGCAGGGTAAAAGCCGCCGTCTTGCCGGTGCCGGTCTGGGCCAGGCCAAGCAGGTCCTCACCATCCAGCAGATACGGAATGGCCCGGGCCTGAACCGGGGTCGGAGTATGATAGCGCTCGTCTTCAAGCGCACGAAGGATCCGGCGGCAAAAGCCAAAGCCGGAGAAATCAGAAACTGTCACGTACAAATATCCTTATGACGGCACGCGGGAACGTGGGCATGCAAAGCACATGCGCCAACGGCCGCGAGCCGCATCGTCTTGGTCCACGCGCACCTGGACCGAACGGTTTTTTGATGAAAAAGTCTCGAAACAATAACACCCGGGAACCCCGGGTGAATCGCGCGATTGCGAGAAATTCTGAGGTGCATATGGGCCAGGCGCCCCGTAAAGTCAAGCCAGATAAGCAAAAAACGGTAAACGGTGCCTGCGCGACCGGCGTCAGATCTTGCGCAGATCGACCGCGTTGATCATGTGATCTCTTGTCTTGTGCAGGATTAGGTCGGCGCGCTGACGGGTTGGCAGGACGTTTTCTCGCAAGTTGGCCAGGTTGATGTCGTCCCAGATGCGGTTGGACGTCTGACGGGTTTCCCCATCGGTGAGACTTGCGTAGCGGTGGAAGTAGGAGCGCGGGTCCTGGAAGGCGGTTTCGCGCAACGAGAAGAAGCGGTCGACATACCAGGTGCGCAGCACATCTACATCGGCATCAATGTAGATTGAAAAATCAAAGTAGTCGGAAACGTAAGGAATGGCCTTGCCATCGCGCGGCGGGCGGCCGGTCTGCAGTACGTTCAAACCTTCGACGATCAGGATGTCGGGACGTTCGATGGTGATCTCCTCGCCTTCAACAACGTCATAGACCAGGTGCGAGTAGACCGGGGCTGAGACTTTTTCCTTGCCGGCCTTGATGTCTGACAGGAACCGCAACAGGCGCGGCAGATCGTAACTTTCGGGAAAGCCCTTGCGGTTCATCAGGCCATCACGCTCGAGAATGGCGTTGGGCAGCAGGAAACCATCGGTCGGCACCAATGCAACACGCGGGTGGTTCGGCCAGCGCGCCAGGAGCGAGCGTAAGATACGCGCCGTGGTGCTTTTGCCGACCGCAACACTGCCTGCCATGCCGATGACATAGGGCACGTTGACATGATTGCCGCCGAGAAACTGACTGGTGGCGTTGAACAATTCCTGGCGTGCAGCAACATAGAGATTGAGCAGGCGAGACAACGGCAGGTAGATCGCCACCACTTCGTCAATGTTGACCCTGTCGTTCAGGCCCCGCAATTCTTCAAGTTCTTCAGCACTGAGGGTCAGCGGCGTGTCGGCACGCAAGGCTGCCCACTGGTTGCGGGTAAACTTGCGGTACGGCGACAACTCGGTTGTCACTGGCTGATCCATAGCGTGCTGCTCCCGGACAAGCTTACATGGCGGCGCCGCCCTTGCGCGATGCCTTTTCCTCAAACCCGGTCATTGCCGTGCGCCGTTCGAGTTCGCGCATCACATCGTCCAACGCAATGTCCCGCGACGCCAGCAGGACCAACAGGTGGTACAAGACATCGGCCGCCTCGGCAGTCAGGTGAGCCGAATCATCGGTCATCGCCGCCAAGGCAACCTCAAATGCTTCTTCGCCAAACTTCTTTGCGCATTTTTCGACCCCTGCCCGCAATAGGCGAGCCGTGTAGGATCTATCGGCCGAGGCCGATTTACGGGCTTCCACCGTCGCCGCGAGGTTGGCAAGAACCTCAAGCCGGTTGTCGCTGGCCATGGCCTTCCCCTTCCTGCTGAACCGCATCCATGCGAACCGGAACGCCAAGCGCGGCCATGCGAGCCTTTGCCTGACCAATCGTGAATGTTCCAAAATGGAATATCGAAGCCGCTAACACGGCGGTTGCACCTCCGGCAATGATACCTTCGGCCATATGGTCAAGATTTCCGACGCCTCCGCTGGCGATGACCGGCACAGGCACTGCTTCGCTTACGGCGCGGGTCAAAGCGACGTCGAAACCGGCACCGGTTCCATCCCGATCCATCGAAGTCAACAGAATTTCACCGGCTCCAAGTGCAACCACCTGGCGGGCAAACTCAACCGCATCGATGCCCGTCGGTTCCCGGCCGCCATGGGTAAAAATTTCCCATCGTTTTTGTTCTCCGGGTTGCGATACGCCTTTGGCATCGATTGCCACTACGATGCACTGGCTGCCAAACTTTCGTGCCGCTTGTCTTACGAATTCGCGATCCTTGACTGCCGCGGTATTGATCGACACCTTGTCGGCGCCGGCCAACAGAAGCCGTCTGATGTCGTCTACGGTGCGCACACCGCCGCCTACCGTCAACGGCATGAAACACTGTTCAGCTGTGTGACGAACAACATCGAGAATGATGCCGCGGTTCTCATGGCTGGCGGTGATGTCGAGAAAGCACAATTCGTCGGCACCCGCCGCATCGTAGGCCTTGGCGATTTCGACTGGATCGCCGGCATCGCGCAGGTCGACAAAGTTTACTCCCTTTACGACCCGGCCGTCCTTGACATCGAGGCACGGAATGACGCGAGCCTTCAGCATGGTGCAGTGCCTCTCGAGCGTTGGATGAGTTCAAGCGCAGCGGCGGCATCGAGGCGACCGTCATAGAGCGCGCGGCCAGAGATGACACCTTCGAGCGCGGCGCAATCAGGTTGCAGGAGCCGTGATACATCGACAATCGATGCGAGACCGCCGCTGGCAATAACCGGAATTGAGGTGCTGGCCGCAAGATTCAGCGTTGCCTCGACATTGATACCTTTCAGCACGCCGTCGCGATCAATGTCGGTATAGATGATCGCGGCCACTCCAGCGTCCTCGAACCGGGCGGCCAACTCTGTTGCCTGCAAGGTCGAGGTCTCGGCCCAGCCTTCAACAGCAACCCCTCCGCCACGGGCGTCGATACCGACCGCGATGCAGCCAGGGAATGCCTTGCAGGCGCGCCTGACCAACTCCGGATCGCGCACCGCGATGGTGCCGAGAATGACCCGCCGGATGCCCTTGGCAAGCCAGGCTTCGATCATTTCCATGTTCCTGATGCCGCCGCCGAGCTGAACCGGAAGATCCACCGCAGCCAATATGGCATCGACGGCATCGCCATTGACGGAACGGCCTTCGAAGGCGCCATTGAGGTCGACCAGGTGAAGCCACTCAAACCCCTGGTCGGCGAATTCTCGAGCTTGGCCTGCGGGATCCTCATTGAAAACGGTTGCCTGATCCATGTCGCCAAGCTTGAGACGCACGCAATCACCGTCCTTCAGATCAATCGCCGGAAATAGGATCATGGCCGCCACCCCAGGAAGTTGCCGATCAACTTCAAACCAAGCGTTTGACTTTTCTCGGGATGAAACTGGGTACCGGCGATATTGTCTCTGGCCACCATGGCGGTAATGGGTCCGGCGTAGTCGGCCGTTGCAATCACGTCTGACGGTTCTTGCGCCTGCAAATGAAAGGAGTGCACGAAAT
>JAHEJE010000093.1 GCA_024639035.1 Alphaproteobacteria bacterium | reverse complement strand
GATTGAGTTCGCGCGCGCCCGGTCTGGCCGACTATGCCTTGCTCATCGTCCTTGCCTTGATATGGGGTGGCAGTTTTACCCTCATCAAAGTAGCTGTGGAAACAATCCCGGCCCTCACATTAACCGCCATGCGCCTGACCCTCGCTGCGGCAATTCTTGTTGTCGTCGCCTGGTTTGCCGGTCAACGCTTCAAACCTACACCGCGGATTGTGTTCGGCATCGCCGCTGCCGGTTTGTTTGGCAACGCTGCGCCGTTCTCGTTGATCAGTTGGGGCGAAGAGGTGATCGACTCAGGCCTGGCCGCCATCCTCATGGCCGTGATGCCGTTGACCACCATCCTGCTCGCGCACCTGTTTACCGGCGATGAAAAACTGAATGCCCGCAAGATCGCCGGTGTCTTACTCGGCCTGATCGGCCTCGTTGTCCTCATCGGTCCGGCCAAACTGTCCGGCCTGGGTTCCGAGACCATACGACAACTCGCCGTGGCCGGTGCCGCCTTTTGCTATGGTATCAACGCCATAATCACCAAGCGTCTGCTGTCTATCCCGCCGATGGCCCTCGCCGCTGCGGTCATCGCCGTCTCGGCTGTAATGATGATTCCCGCCAGCCTTGTCGTCGACAGGCCTTGGACCCTGACCCCTGGCAGCGCTGCCCTGTGGGCGACTATCGGTCTGGGTGTCCTCCAGACAGCCCTGGCAACTTTGATCATGTTCCAACTGATCGCCCGGCAGGGCGCATCTTTCTTTGCCCAGATCAATTTCCTGGTCCCGCTTGCCGGCGTTCTCTACGGCGTCCTCTTCCTCGCCGAACGCCCCGGCGCCAATGCATATCTCGCCTTGCTCGTCATCCTTGCCGGCATTGCCATTGCCCGCAGCGGCATGAGCAAAACATTTCACGCCGTGAAATAGTTTGGCCTGACGCAGTCAAAACTCCGTGACCGCGCCGCATGGCACCAAGAACCGTCACAATTGAAAGGTCAGTTCGACTTGCCACTAACATCAAAGGAAGGTGCTTTCATGACTTCGACTAAGACGACGCTTAGCCGCCGCCAGATTTTGGGAACCGCGCTGGCCGCTCCCCTGGTGATTTCCAGCACCGGCTATGTCCACGCCGCCGCGCCGATGCTGGGCGGCTCAGCGCCCGGTCACTACCGTTTCAAGCTGGGTGGCTTCGAGGTCACCACCATCAATGACGGTGCCATCCAACTGGATGGCCCTCACCCGATCTTTGGCCAGAATATCGAGGCCGCGGAACTGCAGGACTTGGCCGAAGCCAACATGCTGCCGCGCGAGCGCTTCGAAATCGGGTTTTCGCCTGTCATGGTCAACACCGGCGAGGCGCTGGTGATGTTCGATTCCGGCAACGGCGCCGCCCGCCGTCCCAACGCCGGTCGCCTTGCCGCCGCCATGTCGAGCATCGGTTACAGTCCCGACCAGGTCGACATCGTCGTTCTCACCCATTTCCATCCGGACCACATCGGTGGCCTGATGGAGGACGGCAAGCCGCTGTTTCCAAACGCGAGATACGTCACCCACGAAACCGAGTTCAATTTCTGGACCCACGACGACCGCATGGCCGGCGGCACCGAGCGCGTCGCCAAGCTCACCGCCTCAAATGTCAAGCCATTGGCGGAAAAGACCAGTTTCATCAAGGATGGCGCTTCGGTCACCGGCGGCATCACCGCCATGGCCGCGCACGGTCACACCCCGGGCCACACCGCCTTCCATATCGAAAGCGACGGCAAACGCCTGCTGCTCGGCGGCGACTTCTGCAACCACTATGTGGTTTCACTCCAACGCCCCGACTGGCATGTCCGCTTCGACATGGACAAGGAAAATGCCGTTGCCACCCGCAAGAAAATCCTCGGCATGCTGGCCGCCGACAAGATCCCCTTCACCGGTTATCACATGCCGTTCCCGGCCGTGGGATATGTCGAAGCCGTTGGCGATGGCTACCGCTACGTTCCGGCCACCTATCAACTCAATCTTTAAATCCTTTGCGCCACCTCAAGTAATCGCCGATCTCATCGAGGTCGGCGATCTCGCGCACCGTCGCCACCTGCAATCCGTGTAAATTTCCAAGCGTGTCGCCAAGCGCCTGCGCGCCTGACCAACGCACATTGCCGAAGAACCTCGGGACCCTCGGCCGCCGTCTGGCGCCGACCAGCCAATAGCCGCCATCGGGAGCCGGCCCGAACACCGCGTCGTGCCCGCCGAGCTTGCCGAACGCCGCGGCGATGTCGGCCCGTGTGATCCCGGGAATGTCACTGCCGATGATCACAGCCGGTCCCGGTGGCAATGCATCGAAAACACGCTGCATTCGTGCCCCCAGATTGCCGCCCCCTTGGCCGAAAACCGTCACGTACGCCGGCCAGAAGTTGGTGGAAACAGCCGTGTCCGGCGAAACCGCAATCCACGTCCGCCAGCGTTCATCCGCCGCCAGTTGCGCAATCGTGGCATCCAGAATGCGCCGATAGACCCTGAGCGCCTCTGCCGTCCCGATCTCGCGTGCCAGGCGTGTCTTCACCCGCCCGGCCTGCGGCAGTTTGGCCATGATCACGAGATGCTTGCGCAGCATTATTGATAGATCCGGGCAATGCGCTCCGGCGAAACCCCGCCGAACCACAGGCAAATGCACACCATGTTGCGCCCCATCCGGCGAAGATATCCGCTCCGCTCATAGCGTTCGGCGCTGGTGATCGCATCGTGGGGGATGACATGAAGTTTGCCCCGACCGATACGGCGCACGATGTCGACGTCTTCCATGATCGGAATGGCCCTGAAGCCGCCGATCCGATCATGGAAATCGCGCGAAATCAACAGGCACTGATCGCCATAGGGCAATGCCAGTGCCCATGTCCGCAATGCGACAATCCTCTCCAGCAGCCGCGCCTTGATGCCGCCGTCGTCGAGCCGGAAACGAAAAACCGCCGCCGCACTTTGCCTGTTTGTATCCCGGTTCCTGATGAATGCATCGACCTTCGGCTCCCAGCCCGCATCGAGGACCGTATCGGCATGGATGAACAACAACCAGTCGCCGCGCGCTGCTCTTGCGCCTTCGGCGAGCTGCGACCCGCGCCCCCTTGGGGCCCGAACGATGTCGGCGCCGGCTGCCTCCGCCACAGCCAGCGTGGCATCCGTCGAACCGCCGTCGGCGATGACGAGCTGCCCCACCGAGCCGGCAATCGCGCCAGCCGCCAGCCCGGGCAGCGATCGCTGCAGATGCTCTTCGGCATTCAATGTTGGGATGACGACGCTCAGCATGATGCCGACAAGATAGCCGTTGCCGAAGCATGGGCAAGTCATATCCTTCAATATTTGTTCTTGTTATGTTCACAAAGAATCGTTATTCTGTACCCATGGTGACCGTACTCGACAGACGCAGCCGTCTTGGGTTTGATGTTTCGAACGCGCCCGAGTCAGCGGCGATATCCGCAAGAGCCCGTGGGCGCGGCGCCCGCTCCAATCAATCCGGACGTCACGAACAACTCTCGCGCCAGGCAGTTGACGACGGCTGGAACGCTCTGGAAGCTCTGCCTGCCTTCAGAACCGACGTCACGCTCGAGGCGGCAAAGACCGTCATCACCCGCAACCGGTCGCCCGACATTTCATTCGATCGTTCGATCAACCCCTACCGCGGCTGCGAGCATGGCTGCAGTTACTGCTATGCCCGGCCCACCCACGCCAATATGGGGCTGTCGCCCGGGCTGGATTTCGAGTCCCAGCTTTTTGCCAAGCCCAACGCTGCTGAACTCCTGCGCAAGGAGTTGTTGAGCTCCAGTTACAAGCCGGCGACGATAGCGCTCGGCACCAATACCGACCCATACCAGCCGATTGAGCGCCGCTACCGCATTACCCGGCAGATTCTCGAAGTGCTCGCAGAATTCAATCACCCGGTCGGCATCGTTACAAAGTCGGTCCTGGTGTTGCGCGATCTCGACATCTTGCAGCCGATGGCACGCAAGGGGCTGGCCAAGGTTGCCCTGTCGGTCACCACGCTTGATCCCAAGCTGGCTCGCGCAATGGAACCTCGCGCATCCACGCCGGCCAAACGCCTTGAAGCGCTGCGCCTGCTGAGCGAGGCCGGGGTACCGTCCGCCGTCATGGTTGCACCGATCATCCCGGCCCTAAACGACCACGAGATTGAGGCCATCCTCGCCGCCGCCTCTGTCAGCGGCGCGACCGAGGCCGGCTATGTCATGTTGCGTCTGCCGCTCGAGGTCGCCGATCTGTTTCGCCAGTGGCTGATGAGCGAAATGCCAGACCGCGCCACCCATGTCCTCTCCCTCATGCGGTCGATGCATGCCGGCAAGGATTATGACCCGACATGGCGCCGGCGCCAGGCCGGCACTGGGCCCTATGCCTGGTCGATCGGCCGCCGCTTCGAGATCGCCTGCGCCCGCCTGAAGCTCAACAAGCGCAAACGCAAGCTCGACATCGCGCAATTTGCCCGCCCGCCGCAGCCGGGAGAGCAGCTCGCATTGCTTTAGCGGGTTATTGCCGCAAGACTTAGGGCATGGCACGGAATGATTCGAACCCGCATCCAACGTTCGCTCTGGAACGGGCGGCTTTCGCCAATGGCCTGTCACCGGTCGCCGGCGTTGATGAAGCGGGCAGGGGGCCATGGGCCGGTCCCGTGGTCGCCGCCGCCGTCATCCTCGATCCGGTCAACATCCCAGCCGGCCTCAACGATTCAAAGGCCCTATCGCCGGCCCGCCGCGACCAGCTCTTCGACATCATTGTGGCCACCTGCGGCGTTGCCGTCGCCGCCGCCGATGTTGAGCGGATCGACAGCTCCAACATCCTTGCCGCAACGCTATGGGCCATGGCCGAGGCCGTGAACGATTTGCCGCATCGCCCGGCCCTTGCGCTCATAGACGGCAACAAGGCTCCGAAAACGCCCGTACCCTGCCAGACCATCGTCAAGGGCGATGCAACATCCCTGTCGATCGCCGCCGCCTCGATCGTCGCCAAGGTCACTCGTGACCGCCGGATGCTATCGCTCGATGCGCAATTTCCTGGCTACGGATTTGCCGTCCACAAGGGTTACGGCACCGCCCGGCACGCCGAAGCCCTCGATCGTCTCGGGCCTTGCCCGGTCCATCGCCACAGCTTCGCGCCCGTCCGCGCCCGCCTCGACCGGGTCGCCGGTTAACCATAACCGCCGATTGCGATTCACTAATCGGCGCGCAGGACTCATCATGAGTCCAGCGAGGCATCACAGTCCCGTACAAACAGGTCAGTTGCGTAGAGGTATCACCATGGGTTTTGCCACCCGGCCGGATGTCCGGCCTTTGCTCGATTCCATCCTGGTCGGCGATTGCATCGAGGAACTGCGCAAATTGCCGTCGAGCTCCGTCGATCTGATCTTTGCCGACCCGCCTTACAACCTGCAACTCTCCGGCAACCTGACCCGGCCGGACCAGAGCCGTGTCGATGGCGTCGACGATGCCTGGGATCAATTCGCCGATTTTGCCGCCTATGATGAGTTCACACGCACCTGGATGACCGAATGCCGCCGCGTCCTCAAGGACGATGGCACCTTTTGGGTCATCGGCTCCTATCATAATATCTTCCGTGTCGGCACCATCCTTCAGGACCTCGGTTTCTGGATCCTCAACGATGTGGTGTGGCGCAAGACCAACCCGATGCCAAACTTCCGCGGCAAGCGGTTCACCAACGCCCACGAAACCATGATCTGGGCGGCCAAGAGCGCCGATCGGAAGTCCTACACCTTCAACTACGACGCCATGAAGGCTCTCAACGACGACCTGCAGATGCGCTCCGACTGGCTGCTGCCGATCTGCAATGGCGGCGAGCGTTTGAAGGGCGACGACGGCAACAAGGTTCACCCAACCCAGAAGCCGGAAAGCCTGTTACATCGCGTCATCCTTGCGAGTTCCTGCGAGGGTGCTGTCGTTCTCGATCCTTTCTTTGGCACGGGCACCACCGGCGCCGTCGCCAAAAAGCTCGGCCGCCATTACATCGGTATCGAGCGTGATCGGGGCTACATCGCCGCCGCTACCGCGCGCCTGGCCGCCATCAAGCCTGCCGATGATGAGGCCCTCAAGGTCACCACCGGCAAGCGTGCCGAACCGCGTGTTCCCTTCGGCACTCTTGTCGAGCGTGGCATGATCAAACCCGGCGACATGCTCTATGCACCCGGACGCCGCCACGCCGCCAAGGTCCGTGCCGACGGTTCCCTTGTCTGCTCTGATGCCACCGGCTCGATCCACAAGATGGGCGCCCATGTCCAGGGTGCCGAAGCCTGCAACGGCTGGACTTATTGGCATTTCCGCAAGGGTCGCGATCTGATGCCCATCGACCTGCTGCGCCAGAAGGTCCGTGCCGAAATGCGCGCCGGGTAGCGCAATGCCGGTGGTCATCAGACCGGCCGTGCCCGCTGACGCTGCCGCCTTGGCCGATATCTACAACCAGGGCATAGAGGATCGCGTGGCGACGTTTGAAACAACCGCGCGCACGGCCCGAGACATCGATGTCTGGCTGTCAGGTCCATTTCCCGTCATCGTTGCCGAAGTCGACGGCGCGGTCAGCGCCTTTGCCCGCCTTTTACCCTACCGCGATCGCCAGTGTTATGCCGCCATTCGCGAGTTTTCAGTCTATGTCGCTCGCAGCGCCCGGGGAAACGGTCTCGCCACAGGTGTCATGCAGCGCCTCATAAAACATGCCAGGGCCGCGCACATCACCAAGGTAATCGCTCGCATTTTTATCGAGAACACAGCAAGCTTGGCCTTGTGCGACAAGCTCGGTTTTCGCCGGGTCGGTGTCTATGAAAGGCACGGTCAGCTCGATGGGAGGTGGCGCGATTGCGCAATCGTCGAGTTGTTGCTCAACGACGACGCTTGAACGCATCCGGCCCGAGCACCGCCGCAACGACTTTCTTCATAACGCTCGGCAGCGCCTCGTCCAGCAGGTCTTGCGGCTTCACCCATCTGCAACCGGGGCCCATGCCGGGACCTGTCTGGTTCGTTGCAATCCGCGCCCGCACCACATCGAGCCTGAGATGAAAATGCGTGAACGTGTGCTCCACCACGTCATCGCACCGCGTCCAGTGCGCGGCGATCGGTGCTTGATGAAGCGGTTCGATCGCCGCAACTTCGCTCCATGGGGTTGAGGGAACCTCCATCATCCCACCGAGCAGGCCTTGCTCCTCGCGCCGATGCAACAGCACCGCACCATCGTCCCGTTCGATCCAGAACACCGTACCGAAGCGCGTCGGTCGCGCCGGTTTTGGCCTCTTCCTTGGCAGCTCTTCGGCAACGCCCAATCGCCTGGCCTCGCACAGTGCTTGAACTGGACAAATCAGACAATTGGCTTTGCGTGGCGCGCATACCGTTGCTCCGAGGTCCATCATCGCCTGGGCGAAGTCGCCTGGTCGCTCCCCAGGCACCAGGTCTTGGGTCAGCGTCTTTATCTGCGGTTTGCTGTCCGGCAACGGCGTCTCGATTGCGTAAAGCCGGCTGATGACCCGCTCGACATTGCCGTCCACCGCTGCCACCGGCTCATCGAAGGCAATCGCTGCCACAGCCGCTGCCGTGTAAGGGCCGATGCCGGGTAGCTTCACCAGTTCATCGGCGCTGCGAGGAAACCGCCCTTCGTGCCGGTCCGCGACGATCCTGGCGCATTTGTGCAGATTTCGGGCTCGGGCGTAGTATCCAAGGCCGGCCCAGCGTTTGAGAACCATGTCCAGGTCGGCCGCAGCCAACGCGTGAACATCCGGCCACCGGCTTGTGAAGTCGAGATAATACTCCTTCACCGCCGCCACGGTGGTTTGTTGCAGCATGATCTCAGAAAGCCACACCCGGTAGGCATCCACCGGCGTCCCCGGTAGCGCCCGCCAAGGCAGTTCGCGCCGCGATCTGTCATACCAATCCAGTAAACGCGAAGTGAAGGACATTACCAAACGTTCAGTTGCGAAACCCAGGGAAAACCAGCTTATTGTTACCAGTCGCATGTCCGGTTCGCACTATATTGGGCACCGATATCGGGGATTAATTGGAGACCTGTTTTGCAGACGCTGGACAAGCATTTTCGCAACCTGACGCAAGCCGCGTTCCAGCGCTATGGATTTGCCTATGCCGAACTGCTGTCGCGCTGGCCGGCCATCGTCGGCGATGCCCTGGCCGAGGTCAGCCAGCCCGAGCGCATCAACTGGCCGCGCGGCTTTGACGGACGGCCCGACCGCGGCCAGCCGGGCGGCGGAACGCTGATCGTTCGGGCCCAGGAAGGCCGCGGTCTGGAACTCCATTACATGGCCCCAAACATCATCGACCGTATCAATGGCTTCTACGGTTATGGCGCCATCGCCAACGTCAAGGTCATTCAGGGAAAACTGCGCAAGGCCGCTGCTTCCCGCACACCGCAATCCGAGCTTGGTGGGTCCGAATTGGCAGACCTCGAGGCCCGGCTGGAGACCATCGGCGACGAAAACCTGCGCGCAGCGTTGCAACGTCTCGGCACCGGTGCGTTGGCAAGCACTGCGGCCGCGCGAAAAACGTCGCAATCTTGACCCGGCCCGGTCGTATCAAGACGCCAAAATGAACATTACCATTGGACTTTTCTTCAACATCTAGTAGTTAGGATCGAACATGACACCAAATCGCCGAAATTTTCTGCTGTCGACCGTCGGCATACTCTCGTTGGGGGCCAGCTATGCAGTGTTCCCCTCCATCGACTCCGCACTTGCCCAGTCGGTAGACCTGTCTGACCTCAATGAGGCTCCGGCAATGGGCGAAATGGCGCTCGGCAGCGCCGATGCTCCTGTCACCATCATCGAATACGCTTCGGCGACCTGTCCGCACTGCGCCCGTTTCCATGAAGGCGCCTTCAAGCAGATCAAGACCGAGTTCATCGATACCGGCACGGCCCGCTTCATCTTTCGCGAGTTTCCTTTCGACGATCTGGCACTGGCCGCGTTCATGCTTGCGCGCTGCGCGCCCGCCGACAAGTACTTCCCGATGCTGGATGTCCTGTTCGAGCAGCAGGCCGTGTGGACCCGGAACAATCCCAAGGGCGAATTGTTCAAAATCGCCAAATTGGCCGGCTTCACCGAGGAGAGCTTCGAATCCTGTCTGAAAAATGAGGAAATCGCCAAAGGTATCCTTGCCATCCGCGAGAAGGCAGGCACATCCTACGGCATTGATTCGACGCCGTCATTTTTCATCAATGGCGAGAAATTGGAAGGCAACCAGGACTTCGAGTCTTTCAAGGCCAAGATAGAAGCGGCGACGCAGTCTTAAAGGGGCAACGAAAGGGCTCGGCGCGTATGGGGTGCGCGGGTCCGGTGAGGGGACGACAGCTTAAATGAAATTCTCCCGGCTGAGGCTATCGGGTTTCAAATCGTTCGTCGAACCCACCGAGCTGCACATCGAGCCGGGTCTGACCGGTGTGGTCGGGCCCAACGGCTGCGGCAAATCCAATCTGCTGGAAGCCCTGCGCTGGGTGATGGGCGAAAGCTCCTACAAGAGCATGCGCGCTTCGGGCATGGATGATGTGATCTTTTCCGGCACCGC
>JAHEJE010000092.1 GCA_024639035.1 Alphaproteobacteria bacterium | reverse complement strand
CCGGTCCTGCGCTTTGAGGTGTACCTTGACCATTGAATGCTTGCGCAGGCGCGCCAGCAGATCCTCGGCATGCAGTTTCGCCAGACGTTGCGGGTCGCCTTTACCCAGTTCGCCGCGTTTTGCCAGCACCACAGTGTAGTCTTCCAATGTCGTGATACCGTCGATCTCACGGGCATCAAACCCGTGGATGCCGGCGGTCTGGCGGTTGTGAAGTTTGAGCGAATGGTCGCTGTTGAACCACAGCACCGACTGGGTGAGACTGTCGATCAGCGTCTCGTATCGGACCTGTGCTTCGGCAATCGCCAGGTTGTCCTCGCGCAGTTGCCGGATCTCGTTTTCGCGCGCGTTGACTTTGCTCTGCAGCAGGGTCACCAGCGCCCGCGCTTGCTCCAGCTCTGTCAATTGCTTCTTCACGGCGTCCGACCGATCTCCCACCACGCGGCGCCCGCCGCGTCACGTCGCGCATTCGTTTCCCATTGCCCCGGATCGAATGATTAACGGGAAATGTTTAAATTTATGCAAAGTGCAAACGCCAATTGCACCATTGCCGGCGGCGGCTCTTTAAGATTGCCTCGCGATCTCTTATCTTGCGCTTGTCCGGTGGCTCGAATCACACCCACCCGCCACGCGGATGCAACGAACAATCGAATTTCCTTTTGCGGCGACGATTAAGGACGACCATGCAAGACCCAATTGACCTGTTGACCAATAACCTGGTGCCGATGGTTGTCGAGCAGACAAACCGTGGCGAGCGCGCCTACGACATCTATTCGCGGCTGTTGAAGGAAAGAATCATATTTCTGACCGGCGCGGTGGAAGACCACATGGCCACGCTCGTCGTCGCCCAACTGCTGTTTCTGGAGGCGGAAAATCCGAAGAAGGAAATCGCCATGTACATCAACTCGCCGGGCGGCGTGGTGACCGCCGGCATGGCGATCTACGACACCATGCAGTTCATCCGCCCTGCGGTCTCGACGACGGTGATCGGGCAGGCGGCCTCCATGGGATCGCTTCTGCTGTGTGCCGGGCAAAAGGACATGCGCTTTGCCCTCGGCAACGCCCGGGTCATGGTCCATCAGCCTTCGGGCGGCTTCCAGGGCCAGGCATCGGACATCGAGCGCCACGCCAAGGAAATCATCGAGATGCGCTCGCGTCTGAACCAGATTTATGTCAAGCACACCGGCCAGAAGATCGAGGCCATCGAAAAGGCACTGGACCGCGACACCTTCCTGACCGCCGAAGCCGCCAAGGATTTCGGACTGATCGATACCGTGATCGAAAAGCGTCCGGAACCGACCGAGGACTGATCAAGCCGCCTGCCTCAAGGCGTGTTGAACGAATTTGACCTATCTTTAGGTGTTTTTCCGATAGGTTGATGGAGGACAGCATATTTTGATTGCTCACGGTCAACGGTTGATTAACCATCGCCAGCCATGCTCGTGAGAATCAATTGCCTTGCAGGTGTTTTTCTTGAGGCACGGATATTGCTTGGATTAGCGCGTTAATATTTTATGATGGTCGTGTGGCCGAAAATGAACCAGATTTTCGCACCATGTGATAGAAAACGGGCCAAGGAGGTCGAATGAGCAAATCAAGCGGGAGTGACAGTAAGAACACCCTCTATTGCTCTTTTTGCGGCAAGAGTCAGCACGAGGTGCGCAAACTGATAGCCGGACCGACCGTGTTCATCTGCGATGAATGCGTCGAGCTGTGCATGGATATCATTCGCGAGGAGAACAAGTCTTCGCTTGCCAAGTCACGCGACGGTGTTCCCACACCGACAGAGATCTGCAATGTTCTGGACGATTATGTGATCGGGCAGGGCTCTGCCAAACGGGTTTTGTCCGTAGCGGTCCACAACCACTACAAACGCTTGAACCACGCCACCAAGAACAATGACGTGGAACTTGCCAAATCCAACATCCTTCTGGTCGGGCCGACCGGCTGCGGCAAGACACTGCTGGCCCAGACGCTCGCCCGCATTCTCGACGTGCCCTTTACCATGGCCGACGCCACGACGCTGACCGAGGCCGGTTATGTCGGTGAAGACGTTGAGAACATCATCCTGAAATTGCTGCAGTCGGCCGACTACAATGTCGAACGGGCCCAGCGCGGCATCGTCTACATCGACGAGGTCGACAAGATCTCGCGCAAGTCGGACAATCCCTCGATCACCCGCGACGTCTCCGGCGAGGGCGTCCAGCAGGCTTTGCTGAAGATCATGGAAGGCACCGTTGCGTCGGTTCCGCCCCAGGGTGGCCGCAAGCATCCCCAGCAGGAATTCCTGCAGGTCGACACCACCAACATCCTGTTCATCTGCGGCGGCGCGTTCTCCGGGCTTGAAAAGATCATCGCCGGGCGCGGCAAGGGCGCCGGTATCGGCTTTGCCGCCGACGTGAAAGATGAGGACGACCGTCGCACTGGCGAAATTCTCCGCAGCCTCGAGCCGGAAGACCTGCTCAAGTTCGGCCTGATCCCTGAGTTTGTCGGTCGTCTGCCGGTGATTGCCACGCTGGAGGACCTCGATGAGGACGCCCTGATGCAGATCCTCGCCGAACCCAAGAATGCCCTGGTCAAGCAGTATCAGCGGCTGTTCGAGATGGAAGATGTCACCCTGACCATCAAGGAAGATGCCTTGCGGGCCATCGCCGTGCGGGCCATCGAGCGCAAGACCGGCGCCCGTGGACTGCGCTCGATCATGGAAGGCATCCTGCTCGATACGATGTTCGACCTGCCGGGAATGGAAGGCGTCGAGGAGGTGGTCATCTCCAAGGACGTGGTTGCCGGCGAGTCGCGGCCGTTGCTGATCTACTCCGACAAGGATGAGGATGAAGCGGTCAAGGAACCGGCCTCGGCCTGACGTCCTCATTAGGGTCCGGACCCTATTTCATGCGATTTTGATAAGGCCCGGGACCGCAAGCCCGGGCCTTATCATTTAGAGCACTTTTCGATCATACGGGATCACTTGATGGAGCCAAATTCGTTCATATGGCAGGCGCGGTGCGCAGCGCGATGCGGTGCATCGGGCAAGCGCTGCAACGCACCAGATGGGCGAATTTGGCCCACCGCAGGCCGGATTTCCGCGCCTTCTGGACGTCACCATGCTCGCCTTGCGGTCAACCAGACCGCGGCGCCGACCATGCCTAGCCAGCAGGCGCGGAAATCCGGTCAAGCGATTCCGTATGATCGAAAAGTGCTCTAGTTAGCCGCATTGTCGGCGCGGCCTTGAAAATCACGGCCCAGGTCGCCATTTTGTGGATTGAAGTGACCACCGGGTGATCCAGCCCGCGATGTGGGTGTATAACCGGTAGAGGCGTTGCGATTCGCCAAGTCCGCCGACCGGCACACGGCACCAAGCGGAAACCCGGAGTGAATCGAACGTGTTTTCGCGTTCTCCGACATTGAACTGCCGCCGAGCCGGCAACCCAAGGAACTGACCATGACCGACAAGAACCTGAAGGGCGGAGTCTTGACTGGACCGGCGGAGGTTTTCCCCGTTCTGCCGTTGCGCGACATTGTGGTGTTTCCCCACATGATTGTGCCGCTCTTCGTCGGCCGGGAGAAATCGATCCTGGCTCTTGAGGAGGTTATGCGCGAAGACAAACGCATTCTGCTGGCCGCCCAGCGTGATGCCTCCGAAGATGAGCCGAGCCATGACGCGATCTACACCGTGGGCACGATTGCCTCGGTGTTGCAGCTCCTGCGTCTGCCGGACGGCACGGTGAAGGTTCTGGTGGAGGGCAATGAACGGGCCCAGATCGTCAAGTTCACCGATCGCGAGGACTACTTCGAGGCCGAAGCCCGGCTGGTCGAGGATGCCGATGCCTCACCCAGCGAGGTCGAGGCCCTGGCCCGCACCGTGGTGTCGCAGTTCTCCAGCTACGTGAAACTCAACAAGAAAGTCCCCCAGGAGGCCATCGAGTCGATCTCGCAGATCGATGACCACGCCAAGCTGGCCGACAGCGTTGCCGCGCATCTGGCGGTCAAGATCGCCGAAAAGCAGGAGCTGCTGGAAATACCGACCGTCACCGCACGCCTGGAAAAAGTCTATGCCCTGATGGAAGGCGAGATTTCGGTGCTGCAGGTCGAGAAACGCATCCGCAGCCGCGTCAAGCGCCAGATGGAGAAGACCCAGCGCGAGTACTATCTCAACGAGCAGATGAAGGCGATCCAGAAGGAACTCGGCGACGACGAAGATCGCGACGAGATGTCCGAACTGGAGGAGCGCATCGGCAAGACCAGACTGTCCAAGGAAGCGCGCGAGAAGGCCGAAGGCGAGCTGAAGAAGCTGCGCCAGATGAGCCCGATGTCGGCCGAGGCGACCGTCGTGCGCAACTATCTCGATTGGCTGCTCGGCATCCCCTGGAGCAAGAAATCGCGGATCAAGAAGGATCTGCCGTTTGCCCAGGAAGTGCTCGACAAGGACCACTACGGTCTGGAAAAGGTCAAGGAGCGCATTGTCGAGTATCTCGCAGTGCAGCAGCGCACCAACAAGATGCGCGGTCCGATCCTGTGTCTGGTCGGCCCGCCCGGCGTCGGCAAGACCTCGCTCGGCAAGTCGATCGCCAGGGCGACCGGGCGCGAGTTCGTCCGCATGTCGCTGGGCGGCGTGCGCGACGAGGCCGAAATCCGCGGCCACCGCCGCACCTATATCGGCTCGATGCCCGGCAAGGTCGTCCAGTCGATGAAGAAGGCCAAGAAGTCCAACCCGCTGTTCCTTCTCGACGAGATCGACAAGATGGGCATGGATTTCCGCGGCGATCCGTCGTCGGCCCTGCTCGAGGTGCTCGATCCGGAACAGAATTCGACCTTCATGGACCACTACCTCGAGATCGAATACGACCTGTCCAACGTGATGTTCGTGACCACGTCCAACACGCTCAACATTCCACCGGCCCTGATGGACCGGATGGAAATCATCCGCATTGCCGGTTACACCGAGGATGAAAAGGTCGAGATCGCCCGCCGCCATCTGATGCCCAAGACGCTGGCCAGTCACGGCCTGGACACCAAGGAATTCGAGCTGACCGACGCCGCCCTTCAGGACGTGATCCGGCGCTATACCCGCGAGGCGGGCGTCCGCAACCTCGAGCGCGAAATCGCGACGATTGCCCGCAAATCGGTCAAGGAACTGCTGATTTCCAAGAAGCGCAAGATCAAGGTGACGCACAAGAACCTGAACGACTTCCTCGGCGTACCGAAATTCCGCTTCGGCCAGGCCGAGACGGAAAATCAGGTCGGCGTGGTCACCGGCCTTGCCTGGACCGAGGTCGGCGGCGAGCTGCTGACCATCGAGGCGGTGATGATGCCCGGCAAGGGCAAGATGACGGTCACCGGCAACCTGCGCGATGTGATGAAGGAGTCGATTTCCGCCGCCTCGTCGTACGTGCGCTCGCGCTCGGCCGAATTCGGCATCAAGCCGCCGTTGTTCGAGACCCGCGACATTCACGTGCATGTCCCCGAAGGCGCAACGCCCAAGGACGGCCCGTCGGCCGGCATTGCCATGGTGACCGCCATCGTGTCGGTGCTGACCGGCATCAAGATCAGGCGCAACATTGCCATGACCGGCGAGATCACGCTGCGCGGCCGGGTGTTGCCGATCGGCGGACTGAAGGAAAAACTGCTGGCCGCCTTGCGCGGCGGCATCACCAAGGTGCTCATCCCGGATGAGAACGTGAAGGATCTGGCGGATATCCCTGAAAACGTGAAGGCCGGCCTGGAGATCGTATCGGTGGCGCGCATGGACGACGTTTTCGAGCATGCCCTTGAACGCGAGCCCGAAGCCATCGAGTGGGATCAGGCGGCAGAAGAAGAAGCGGCCCGCTCAACGGCCGCGGCTTCAGACACCGGACCGCAGATCACCGCCCACTAGCAACGCTAGGGTCCTGACCCTAGTCCCGCCACGGGTTTGACCGCATCGGACCAATGTCCGGTGCGGTTTTTCGTTGGCATTGCTGCCGCCCCGTCAAGCATATCTTAACGCCGGAATGCGACACTGTCGGCCGCCATGATTGGGGATCTGCGCTCGCTGTGGACCCATGGTCAGTGACAGATGAGGCGCGCTTTATGACCGACGTTGAGCCGATGAAGATACTGGTCGTCGACGACGATGAAGATGCCGCCGACGCGCTCGGCGAGTTGTTCGAGATGGAAGGCCACGCGGTGAGTGTTGCCTACAACGGCGAGGCCGCCGTTACCGCATACCGCGAAAACGATTTCGACATCGCCTTCATGGACATCATGATGCCGGGCAAGAACGGGGTTGAAAGTTTCTTCGAAATCCGCCGGCTCAAGCCCGATGCCAAGGTCTACATGATGACCGGATTCAGTGTCGAGCAACTGGTCCGCCAGGCGGTCGACAACGGCGCCATGGGTGTGCTGAGCAAGCCGCTCGACCTGAAAAAGGTGCAGACCTCGCTGGAAAGCGTCAAGCCGGCGGGTGTCGTTCTGATTGCCGAGGACGACCCGGACCTGGGGCCGCAGCTGGCCGACCTGGTCGGCGCCGGCGGCTATGCGGTCCGTCTTGTGACGAACGGCCAGGAGGCCTTGCAGCAGGTCGAATGCGGCAACGTCGATGTGCTCATTCTCGACCTGAAGCTGCCGGTCATCGACGGCATCGAGGTCTACACCAGCCTCAAGCAGCGCAATGCCGCGCCGCCGACCATCATCGTCACCGGTCATGGCGGAGAGCACGCCAACACCATCGATGCGATGCGTGATGTCTCGGTCACCGGCGTGCTCAACAAGCCGTTCGATCCGGGCGATCTGCTTGAGCGGCTGAAGGTGCTGGCGGCCTGACCTCCGGCGCGTACTTCCGTGGCGTGACGTTTCACGGAAATGGCTTCCGAATCAACGGCTTCGACGAATCAATTCAGACCTCATTTTTGCCACACCGCACAGAAACGGCCAAACTCTGCCGTTTTTCATTCGCGCCAAGCCATTGAAATCCATGGCAAAACCCTGCCGGCGCGGTTTGCACTTGCTTTTTTGGCGGAAATCTCGCGTTTTTTACATGGCTCTGCCGAGTACCGCGTATTCATGAACCCCCGGTATGAACGGAAAAGGAATTTTACAAATGAACAAGAACGAACTGATTGCCAAAGTAGCCGCCGACGCAAAGCTGTCCAAGGGCGATGCCGGCGAGGCCGTCGAGGCGACGCTGGAAAACATCCAGAAGGCCCTGCAGGGCGGTGACGACGTACGCCTGGTCGGCTTTGGAACCTTCAGTGTGTCCAACCGCGCCGCAACCCAGGGTCGCGACCCGCGCACCGGCCAGCCGATTTCCATTCCGGCCTCCAAGAACGCCAAGTTCAAGGCCGGCAAGGGCCTCAAGGAAGCCGTCAACGGCTGAACCGGCTGAACGGCCCGCCAAACGGGCCGAGCATAATGTCCTGCGCTGGCCGCCAGCGCAGGATTTTTTCATGTTAAACGCTTGCCCATCGGCCTGCATGACTGTATTCAGACGCCGCAGGAGTGATTGGCACCGCAACGATGATTGTCGGTGCATGGTATCCTCTTAGTTTGGGCGGTTAGCTCAGTTGGTAGAGCACCTCGTTTACACCGAGGGGGTCGGCAGTTCGAGCCTGTCACCGCCCACCACTAAAGTGCCATACCGGGGAGACGACGTGCAGTGGACCTGACCGAACTGCAAGCGCACGCCCTGGTGGTGTACGACATCGCCCTGGAATGGGCGACCAGCCCGAAATTCTATGCTCAGGCCGGCGCCATCGTGGCCGCCGTTGTAGTTGCCTATTTCACCGCCAGACTGGTGCGCAACCGGGTTCCGCTGTTCAGGGACGAGCCGGCCGAGGGCGCGCTGCTGAAGCTGCGCCAGATCGTCTATGCCTGCCGCGACCTGCTGTTCACCGTGTTTTGTGTTCTGGCGCTGGCGATTGCCATCGAGGTGCTGCTGGCCACCCTCGGCTCGGCCTGGCTGGTGCGCATTGCCCAGAGCGTCAGTGTCGTCGCCGTGCTTTATGCGGCGATCAACCGGTTTGTCTCCAACCCGCTGGTCCGTGCCGCGGCGATCTGGATCGGCATTCCGGTCGCCACGCTGAAGGTGTTCGGCTGGTTCGACGCAACGACCGGATTTCTCGACGGCATCAGCCTGGAAGTCGGCAACATCCGGCTGTCGCTGTTCTTCCTGATCAAGGCGGCGCTGGCCGGCGGGGTGCTGTTCTGGCTCGGCCGCATGTCGTCGAATTTCGGCCAGAGCGTGATCCGCAGGCAGGAAGCGCTCGACAAGCCGACCCGCGAGCTGTTCGCCAAACTGTTCGAGATCCTGCTGTTCATGGTCCTGTTCATCCTGCTGCTGCAGGTGCTCGGCCTCGACCTGACGGCACTCACGGTGTTCGGCGGCGCGCTCGGCGTCGGTCTCGGTTTCGGCCTGCAACAGATCGCCTCGAATTTTATCTCCGGCATCATCATCCTGCTGGAGCGCTCGCTGTCGACCGGGGACTACATCGAGCTCGAGGACGGCCGGGCCGGCATCCTCAAGGATCTCAACATGCGCTCGTCGACCCTTGAGACCTTCGACGGCAAGGAAATCCTGGTGCCGAACGAGAAGTTCATCACCACCGCCTTCGTCAACTGGACCCGCGACGACCCGCGCCAGCGCTATGAGGTCGAGTTTTCGGTGGCCTACGATACCGACCTGCACAAGGTGCCGCCGGTGATCGAAAAGGCCGTGGGCAGCCATCCCCGGGTCCTCTTCGAGCCCGAACCGCCGGACTGCGAATTGCGCGGCTTCGGCGACAGCGGCGTCAACTTCGGCGTCGAATTCTGGGTCGACGGGCTCGACGACGGCCCCAACAAGTTCTCCTCCGATGTGCTGTTCCTGGTGTGGGACGCGCTGAAGGCCAACGATATCGTCATCCCGTTCCCGCAGCGCGAAGTCAAGATCGTCGGCGGCGAAAGCCTGCTGAGTATCCAGAAGTCGACCAGCAAGCCAAGCCCGACCAAGCGTTGAGCTCGTCTTGCGGCTCATCCTACATGCCGGCCTTCATCGCGCGGGCTCCAGCTCCATACAGGGTGTGCTTGAGGGTTTGAGTGCACCGCTGGCCGGCGACCGCGTGCTGGCGGTCACCCAGACCCGGGCCAATGACCCGGCCCACCGGGCCTTCAAGCTGTTGCGCGGCCACAAGGTCGCCGAACGCGGACTGGCGGCGGTGCGCGATGCCCTCAACCGCCACTTCCAGACGCTTGCCGGCGACTTCGACACCATTGTGTTCTCCGATGAAAACATGCCCGGCTTTATGCCCGGCAAACGCCAGGCGGCCTTTGCCCATGCCGGCGACCTCGCCGCACTGATCGGTGCCCTGCGCCGCGATCACGACGTGCACGTCGTGGTGGTGGTGCGCGAGCATGTCGGCTATCTGCATTCGGTGCATAATTTCCGCCTGGCCCGCAGTGAATGTGGTGAGTTTGCCGAATTCGCCGCCGGCCTCGACCTCGCCTCGCTGGCCATGGCGCCGATGCTGGAAACGATTGCCGCGGCAACCGGGCCGGACGGCCTGAGCGTTCACGCCTTCGACCGGC